>JANNAM010000220.1:0-25303 GCA_031384415.1 Bacteroidota bacterium | reverse complement strand
AAAATTGCATTATTTCAATAATATCTCATAAAAATATTGTGGTATTACTTTATACTTATTCATTAAATAAATAGCTAACTAAACTTTTGATTAATAAATATTTATGATAATTATACGGTAATTAATTTAAATAAATATTATAAATAATTAATTATTTATATATTAAGCTCATTTATTCAATCATGTTTATATTTTTTCCTGAGTTTTTATATAGCTTAAGGTGTTTCCTATCATTTAGCTGGTAAATAAATTTCACCAAATAATCACCAAGATTCCTGAAAATGTAATAATGGCAGCAAATAAAAATTACCTTGTAAAGCCCATAATTGTTAAAAGCAAATTTTTAAAGATTCTGTCTATACATTTATGCAGGCTTAATTCAAAGATGAAAATATTGGGCTACTCAGAATTTGAAATAATATTAAATGTGGCCAATACTGTGGTACTGAGTATATTTACTCATTGCAATCTTAAAATGCACAAAATCTCAAGTATTTTTTTATGCTTTATAGTTAAAGAATCGCATTTTTAACTTTATAGTTGTAAAAGACATTACACCTATCTATTTTTTTTGTAAAAATATTATGTCATTTTGTTAAAAAATTATTAATAAAATGTTTAGAATGATAAAAATATTTCTATCATTTAGTAGTTTAAGCAAAATAACTTAAAATACAGTAAAATTACTGTTTTCCAAATTTTGGATTTACAAAAACTGTTTCTATGTTTGTGATGAAATTATGAATGGCGATTACCTCGGTTATTCACTATTTTAAAAACAAAAATCCACATCTTGACAGGTCTAAACACCAAGTCTAAATCCTGTAAAGAACTGGAATTTTGAAACCTCAAACCACAAAGAAATGAAAAGTACTTCTACATTATTAAGTAAGACAGCCTGTCTGCTATTTTTCCTGATTATTATTGTTGCTACTTCTTTTGCAAAGCCTGAAAATGGATTTCCAAGTAATACGCCAATAAAAATTACTTCTTTTACAGCAACTGTAAAGGAAAATGTAATCATTCCTGCCTGGCAAACAGAACAGCAGGATGATAATGGATATTTTGAAGTAGAAAGATCATTTGACGCTGTTTCTTTCAAAACAGCTGGACTTGTTTTAGGAGCTGAAATCATTAATGGCTTAAATGCTTCCTTCCGGTTTAAAGATAAAGCTGCTGACTTAGGCGATAAATCTATTGCGTATTATCGTTTAAAACACATTGACAATGCTGGCAATGTAATGTACAGCAGTGTTTTAACTGTTAATTTGCCTTCCAACAAAATAATCAGGAAATAATTACCCAACCAACCAGTAAGTGATTTGGGAAGCTGCTCTATTTTTAAAAGCAGCTTTCTTAATCACAAAGATTTCTTAATCAATCATCAATTTGAAAATTTATGCAAAGGACTATAAAAACATTATTGATTTGGCAATTGACAGAACAGTTATGGATAATTAAAAGAAAGTACAATGAAATACGAGTTATGCTCAGTTTTCAGCCAATGCCCTCATATTGGGCACTTATTCCGGTTAATAAAGAAATGATTTCCACGGCGTGGAGAAATTAGAAGCTAATGTAAACATCAATAAATACTATAGCCTAAAAAATATTGAAACTAACGGCTTTTATATAACCATGAAATAGTAAAACAGTAAAATAATTATACCACAAGCCACGTTTATAGAGCTCCCATGAATTAATAAACGTTTGGCTTGGTACACGAAGTTTTCTTTGGGGGTTACAGAACCGAGAGGTTCTTAACAAAGGCCGCATTTCTATGTGGCTTTTTTTATTTTTTGATACCGCCCAGTGTAAATTACTAACCTATATTGTCTACCTATTTATATCCAGTTTTCTAAATTTATGTATCCGGGTAATTTTCAAATTTTTCTTAAACCCAGATTCACTTAACAGTGATTTCATTTTAGTTGTAATTTACAGTCAATGCAAATAATTCTTGACGATACACTTATTAAACAAGATCTTTATCCTTTTACCCAAACCCGTTTTACCGCAGATATAAGGATTGGAATCCTCACCATTAAAGAAAAATGGGAAAAAATACTTGGACACCCTGTTTATACCAATCCCAAAGACATTTTTCAAACCAATATTTCTTCAGATGAAGTTGCAATGCCTGCAATTATGAATGGCAACATTGTACCTACAAAGAAATGGATAGAGGTATTATTAAAAGGAAATAGCGGGCAAAATATTTTTGAAGATGAAACTACTGTAAAAGTCCTCAAAGATCCTGCAGATATTTTTAAGTATAATGACTGGGCGTTGCGAAAAGATTTTGAACTAATAACAAATGGAAGAAGATCTCAGGCAATCTCTACTACAAATAAACTAATCAACGCTGCAGAAATTTTTATAGAAGAAGGAGCAAAAGTTGAATTCAGTATTTTGAATGCTTCTACCGGGCCAATTTATATTGGTAAGAATAGCGAAGTTATGGAAGGTTGTATGATCCGGGGGCCTTTTGCTTTATGCGAAAGTGCTGTTGTAAAAATGGGTGCAAAAATTTACGGCACTACAACCATCGGCCCTTATTGCAATGTTGCAGGAGAAATAAAAAATACTGTTATGTTTGGTTTTAGCAACAAAGCACATGATGGTTATTTAGGTGATAGTGTTATAGGAGAGTGGTGTAATCTTGGTGCCGGCACTACTAATAGCAATGTAAAAAATACTGCGGCGGATATAAAACTTTGGAATAATGTTGAACATAAATTCATGAATGCAGGTAATAAATGTGGATTGCTAATGGGTGATTATAGTCGTTGTGCTATCAATACTTCTTTCAATACAGGAACAGTAGTTGGAGTATGCTGTAATATCTTTGGCCAGGGCTTTCCACCAAAATATATTCCCGATTTTACCTGGGGGAAAGAAAATTACCAGCTTGAAAAAGCTTTCAGGGATATTGACAACTGGAAAAAATTAAAAGGAAAATCAATTACTGATCAGGAAAAGCAGATTTTATCTGAACTTTACATAAATAAAAATAAATAGATTAAATGCGTAAACAAATTGCCGCCGCCAACTGGAAAATGAATTTAACCCTGCAACAGGCAGAAACTTTAGCAGATGAATTATTACAAACCCTGCATGTATTGAATGAAAACCAGGAAGCAGTTTTTGGTGTGCCATTTCCTTATTTAATCAATATTAAAAACAAGTTAGCCGCAAAGCAGCAAGTTTTTATAGCAGCACAAAATTGCTACACTAAAAAAAATGGCGCTTTCACTGGCGAAACAAGTGCCGAAATGCTGCAAAGTGTTGGAGTAACTTATGTTATAATTGGCCATAGCGAAAGAAGGGAATATTTTAACGAAAGCAGTGCCATGCTTGCTGAGAAAGTAAATATTTGTTTTGAATATGGACTGAAACCAATTTTTTGTTGCGGTGAGCCATTAGTAATAAGAGAAGCAGGTACCCAAAATGCCTTTGTTGAAACACAATTGAAAGAAAGTTTGTTTCATTTGACTGCTGAACAATTAAATGGTTTTGTAATTGCCTACGAACCAATTTGGGCAATTGGCACTGGCAAAACAGCCAGCAATGAACAGGCACAGGAAATGCATGCACATATCCGCAATGTATTGGCTATGCAATATGGTGATGAGGTTGCCCAAACTATTTCTGTTTTATATGGGGGCAGTGTAAAAGCAAGCAATGCCAAAGAAATTTTTGGGCAGCCCGATGTTGACGGCGGTCTTGTTGGTGGAGCCAGTTTGGTGGCCGCAGATTTTGTAACTATTATAAACGGCCTGAAACAGTAAATTAGTAACTTATAAATCCGAACCAATGTTTGAATCAGCAATAGAAAAATTATCTCAGTTTACAAGACCGCTTCATACTATTTCCCGAACTTATGGCGGGCTTGTGCTGCCAGGAACATCTACATTCTTTTTTGTAAATGATAGGGGAATTGCAATTACCTGTAAACATGTTGCTTCCCTGATTCCATCTGCTGAAGAAATAAATGCCACGTATTTGAAATTTAAAGAGGAGAGAAGCAGGCTGTTAAACGACAATAAATACAGCCGTAATTTAAAGGGCCTCGAATTAAAGTATAAATACAACAAGGAAACTACCGTTCAGCTAAAAAATAATTTTTTAAATTCCTTTGATAAGATTGAACAGATAACCTGTCATGTACATCCTGCACTGGATCTGGCAATTATCGAATTCAAAGGCTTTGATAAAATTTTTTATTCTTCGCATGCCAGCTTTGTAAAAGACAGCAGTAAAATAAAGCAGGGAAAATATTTATGCCGGCTTGGCTTCCCTTTTCCTGAATTTAATAACTTCAGGCACAACCCTTCTAATGATGATATAGAATGGACCAATACAGGCAACCCCAATTCGCCCACATTTCCAATTGATGGGATTGTTACAAGATTTCTTGCTGACCCAACCACAGGGATTAACGGCATAGAAATGAGTACTCCCGGGCTGAGGGGACAAAGCGGGGGACCACTTTTTGACGTGGATGGAAAAATTTACGGAATGCAGTTTGCAACCAATCACCTGCATTTGGGATTCGATTTAAAAGACAGGGAAATTATCAGCGAAGGCAAAAAATCAAATGTGTCAAACTATCCTTTTCTGCATACAGGCCTTTGTATTCATGTTGATAAGATAAAAGAATTCTTGCACCAGCACAAGGTAGATTTTACAGAGGTCGATTAATTTAGTTTTACATCAAAAACCTTTTCTGAAAAAATAATATTGCTATAGTCTTTAATTTCCCTGTACAAAGTATCTCTTTCTATTGGCTGTCGCTTAGCCTGTTTTATCAGTGCTACTAATTCACTTGTGCTCATGGCAGGTGTTTGTTCTTCGCTGCCCGCCATCGAATAAATTTTTGTACTGTCATCTATAGTGCCGTCAATATCATTCACACCAAAAGATAAGCTGAGTTGTGCATTTTGTCTGCCAAGCATTGGCCAGTAAGCTTTCAGGTGGGGAAAGTTATCCATATAAATTCTTGCAATGGCATAAAGCCGCATGTCCTCCACAATGGTACTTTCGGGGATATGGCTCATATCATTATTACTGTTTCTGAACTTTAATGGTATAAATGTATTGAAGCCACCGGTTTTATCCTGCAATTCCCTTAACCTTCTCATGTGGTCTATCCGGTGTTCATATTTTTCTATGTGGCCATAAAGCATGGTTGCATTGCTGTGCATACCAAGGTTATGTGCTGCTTCATGAATATGTAACCATCCTTCTGCATCTACTTTATCGCCGGCAATATCCTCCCTTATTTCAGGTGCAAAAATTTCTGCACCTCCCCCGGGCAACGAATCAAGCCCTGCCGCATGTAACTGTTTCATTCCTTCTTCCACACTAAGTTTTGCTTTCCTGAACATATAATCCAGTTCTACAGCAGTAAATGCTTTCACATGCAGTTCGGGCCGATGTGCTTTTATCTTTTGCATCAGCTCAATAAAGTAAGCCATATTCATTTTTGGATGAACGCCACCTACAATATGTACTTCGGTAATTGGCTTTCCATCATAACTTTTTACAATGTCAAGCATCTGGTCAATACTAAGTTCCCAGCCTTCGTCTTTATGTGCATATAAACGGGAGTAGGAACAGAATTTACAACTGAATACACAAACATTGGTTGGCTCAATATGAAAGTTGCGGTTAAAATAAGTTTTATTGCCATGTAGTTTTTCCCTTACATAATTTGCCAGAGTACCAACAAAAGCTAAACTGCCTTTTTCAAAAAGTACCTGGCATTCTTCGTCTGAAATTCTTTTGCCTGCAATGATATTTTCGCCAATTGATTTTAAAAAAGTATCTGCTTCAGAAGAAATAATGGAAGCGGTAGAGGGGAGCATAATAATTTTTCTGTAAAGTTACTTCAGCAAATACTGTAAAACAAAAGAGAGCCGCATTTAATGCGGCTCTCTTTCTAATATCGAAAACGTTTAATTATTGTTTAACAATACGCTCAACAATTGTTTTGTTGTCGTAAGTCATTTTCAGTACGTAAACGCCTGCAGCCCATCTACGGGTATCTACAAACATTTCCCTGAGAGCATCACCGTTAAAACGTTTGTCCCAAAGCAGCTGACCTACTGAGTTGTACACCTGGGCAGCCTGTAAGTTTGCAGGAGCAATCCAGTGGTGTATCACAAAAGAAGATGTAAACGGATTTGGATAAATCAGGTAACCCTGGTTTTTCAAACGTGCAGGCAATGTTCTGTTAGTAATATTAATATTATCTAACCAGATATTGTTTTGTTTGTTACTTTTTGCAACAAAATAAACCTGGAAGTTTGCTGAACCAACAAACGGAGTAAGGTAAATCTTTGTATTCTTCCACTCGGCAGCCTGAGCTGGAGTAAATGAAGGGTTGTTGGCGTAGTTTGGATCTTCAATTGACTGAAGGTCTTCGCCCCATTTCTTCCAAACTGTTTTAAAAGTTGCTCCGCAATCTGTTGTTACCATCACCTCAAGTGTATCAAGCGGAGTAACAGTTGAACCCGGATATTGAACGCCAGGTATATAAGAATGATCCCATGAAAGGAATACAGAGTCAAACGAAACACTGTTGGTCATTAAAGGTGAAACAAACCTGTCAATTGCACTGGATGCATTGGTTAAAGCAGGGTTGTTAATCCACATTGAACCTGTTCCGGTTCTTGCAGCATTTGTTGACCTTGCCCATGTTGTTAAACCATCAGGGTTTTGAACACTCCAGTTTGTTGGAGGGAAACCTGCATTTTCAAATCCTTCAAACAAAGGCATTGCCAGTTGGGAAATAATAACAAAGGATTTACGTGTAGTATCATTGGGTAAGAACAAATCGGGTGAACCATTTGGATTTGTTGTATATACTGTTAAAGTATGATTACCTGCAGTAGCGGTAACCGGGTTTAATGTAACAACAGTTGTTGAACATTTTGGTAATGAACCAGTCCAGTTGAAAGTTGCAACAGTACCATTATCAACCTGGTAATTGATGTTAACTGAAGTCATCGTACTTGAACCAAAGTTTCCAATTTGAACTACAGGTGTAAATGTTGGAGTACACAAAGTGGCTGGGGGCTGAAGTATATTTAATGCAGCCGCATTGTTTGCATAAGAGTTTACCTTGGTTATATTAATATTGTCAATATAAATATCGTTACCAAAACCGTTACGGAACTGGAAAGCAATCATAATATTGGGTGATGTGATATCACAAGTTGAGAAGTTAATGCCTTCCTGTATCCATTGTGCTGCTCCGTTTGGAACAAATGTGCCAGCTAATGGGGGAGCAGTAATGAAACTAGTACCGCCTCTGTTATAGCTTGTATTTTTCCAGGTAACACCACAGTCTTCAGAATATACAATTCTCATTGAGTCTGTTGTAAAGCCAGGCCAGTAAGTTTTTGCAAGATTCCATGTCATTTTAATAGAGTCGATACCTGCCAAATCAATTTTTGGTGACCTGAACCTGTCAATTTGACCTTGTGCGCCATAAGCAGCAGCATTCAATCTCATACAAGATGTAGCTACACCCAATGGGCCTGGTATGTTGTTAGCTTTAACCCATGTAATTCCATTATCCGGGTTATCTACAGCCCAGCCACCAACAGGAGGAAAAGCAGCAGCAGCCGGTTCAAAATCTACAAGAGCATTAAGTGCAAGCACTGGTTGAGTAGAGAATGTAATTGTTGCTGTATCATTGTTAAGCCTCATATCAGCCAATCCGTTTGGCAACTGAGTCCAGGCTTTTACTGTATGAGTTGTGTTTGGAGGCAATGTTGCAATAACTGGAGCTAATGTTACATTGACAGATTGCAAAGTAGCTAAGCCCGGAGGGGTATTCCACAAAGTAAATGGTGCATTTTGAGTAACGCCATCTAATTGCCAAACAATTTGTACACTCTTTAAAGAATCTGTTCCTAAGTTTCTGATTGTAACAACCGGAGTAATTGGGAAAGTACAATATTTGAAGCCAGATACCGGACTCACAATTGCACCCAGAGAAGCATCTCTTTGAGAAAGGCTTGAAGGGTATAAAACCTGTGCCCACCAAACACCATAGCGGCTGTTGTTATCACCGGTTCCACCTGATTTAAGGTCTGCGTACTCTTGTATTGTCCACAAAGAATTGTCGGAAGGATCTAAAGCATTGTGGCTGTAATCACCCCATCTTGCCCTGCCACTTCCAAAATCTTTCCAGTACACATCTAAACCTGTTTTATAAATTAACTCATCATCTGTTGTATTTGGAGGAGTACTTAATTGTCTTGTTACATAAGCTGCACCAACCCTTGAAGTTGATGTAGAAGCACTATATCCTATCAAAACATCTTCAAATCTATTAACTGCAATACTTGGGAACCATTTGTACTCACTTGCTACGGTTCCACCAATCCGGCCACGCTGTAATACATTGCCTAATGAACCTGGTGCTGCATCTAATTGCCACCACTGCACTGCAACACGGTCACTGGCAGTTGCCGGTAAACCAATGTGGTGAACACCCCAAATTTTTCCATTCATCATAACACCACAACTGATACGGGCATCATTTGCAGCAAGTCTTCTTGTTTCACCCAACTGTTGTGCTATGTTACCCAATGCACCTGCGTTCCAGGGTGAAGCAGCAAATGAAGGAAATACAGCAGTTGCGGTATTCCAGGTAGCTGTAGGAATATTACCTGTAACAGTTGATAACCTTATCGAAGTAGTGTTCCAGGATTGTAAAATGTAAAATGTATTTGGATTTGGATTGCCTGTGGCAGCAAATGGTGATTCATATACTGTAACTGGTAAAGGCGCATCTCCATCAGCAGTGCCTTTCTCAATTGTTTGTGCATTGGTGCCAAAAGTAATTGCTGCACCAGAATTCATTGCAGCTTTATCAAATAAGAATAATATTGGGCCTGTAAAACCAGAAGGGAACTTACGGCCTGAAACCACAATCCACCTGTTATCAAATCCTGTATATGGATGATCTAATAATAATGAACCGTCAGTGGAAGAAGGTACCCAGGTAACCCTTCTCCAGGTTCCTGTAGGGTCACTGGTTTGAGATGCCATCAGAATTACCCTATTACCATTTGAAGTACACTCAATTGCTGAAAAATAAAAACGTTGTGCAATTGGATCCCATACCATATAAGGGTCACAAGTATTGGCAATAGTAGTAAAAGTAGAAATTCCTACCTGGCTAACCTGAGCGCCACCTGCTTTATTATGAATCCTTATAAAATCGTTGGTAGCTGTAATAACATGGTTTAAGCCAACTGAACCATGCGTATCTGGTGGAATACTTTGTCCTGGATCAATATGACCTAACCAGTTTTGGGCAGGTGGTAAAGATGCAGCCTGTGGACTGTTAGGGTTGTTGGGCGAAAGCGGATTATTGCTGTTTGCCTGGGTGGTAATTTTTGCACCGGCAGGAATTGGCATGTTTGGGTTAGACATATTTTTCCAGCCACCGTCAATTTCTTTTTTGGGACAAGTATTGCACGGTTGTGATGGATGCAGGGCTTCCCATGCTACCATATCACTAAAATTTACGTACGTACTTGTTACCGTTTGTGCTGAAAGATACTGCCCACCCATAATGGACATCACTAATAGAAAATAGAGTTTTTTCATCGCAGAGAGTTTAGTTTGATTGGGTAAAGTTAATAAATGTGGGGCAATTTATTTGCCGCCCATACTTTTCCCTGAATTTAATGCGCTAATATAGGAAGAAAATCAAACTAAACCGGCAAAAGCAGGCATCATTTTAAGAAAATATTTTCCCCATCTGTTAATTACTCTTTTTTGTAGAACGAACAGTTCTCAATTTCCTGGAGGTTTTCAACAATACTAGAAGTTGGTTTTTTCCAGTTCATATAGAAATGTATATCTTTCAAATTGAAAAACTAATTGTCAATAAAAAAACGGAGGCTATATGAGTATCAAGTTTCGGCTTACAATTATGAGTTTTTTACAGTTTTTTGTATGGGGGGCGTGGTTAATAACAATTTCAAATTATTGGTTTGGAACCAAGCATTGGGGAGGAGAAAATTTTGGGGGAGTATTTGCCACATTAGGATTTTCATCGTTGATAATGCCTGCCTTAACAGGTATTGTCGCAGACAGATGGCTTAATGCTGAAAGGTTGTATGGCGTTCTGCACATTATTGGCGGATTATTTTTAGCCTATATACCTATGGTAGATGACCCGGCAACTTTTAGAAATATAATTTTTGGTGCAATGCTTTGTTACATGCCTACCATTTCATTATCCAATTCTATTGCCTATACTATTTTAAAGAATAACAATTATGATGTTGTAAAAGTATTTCCGCCAATAAGAGTGTGGGGCACAATCGGTTTTATAGTTGCTATGTGGGTTACCAATCTTAGTGGAAATAAAGCATCAGGTAACATGTTTTACATATCTGCCGCAGTTGCAGTCATTTTAGGGTTATATTCTTTCACTTTACCAAAATGTCCGCCACCCAAACTAATTGCAGAAAATGCAACCTGGCCTGAAAAATTGGGTTTAAATGCTTTTAAGTTATTTGGCAATACAAAAATGTTTTTATTCTTTTTGTTCTCAATGTTTTTAGGCGCCGCACTTCAATTAACGAATATGTATGGGGATGTTTTTTTATCAGAATTTGCTAAAACCCCTCAATATGCCGATTCATTTGTAGTAAAATATTCCACTATTATTTTATCCATATCACAAATTTCTGAAACACTGTTTATCCTGGCTATCCCTTTCTTTTTAAAACGTTTTGGAATTAAGCAGGTAATGTTGATATCAATGCTGGCATGGGTTTTACGTTTTGGTCTTTTCTCTTACGGTGATCCTTCGGGTGGATTGTGGATGATAATACTTTCTTGTATTGTTTATGGAATGGCTTTTGATTTTTTCAACATTTCTGGCTCGCTGTTTATAGAAACTACTACCGATTCAAAAATCCGCTCAAGCGCTCAGGGACTTTTTATGATGGTTACAAATGGAGTAGGAGCGGTGCTGGGTAGTTTGATAAGCGGATGGCTAATTCAAAAATATTATACTTCTGCTAATGGTGTAAGGGACTGGCATAGTATCTGGCTGGTTTTTGCTTTATATGTTTTAGTTGTGTCTGTTCTGTTTTTCTTTTTCTTTAAACACAAACACGATTCAAAAGCATTAACAAATGTGCAGCATTAATTTTCAAGTCAATAATTATTGTATTAAAAATCCCCCGAAATTTTATCGGCGGATTTTTTTTCTGTGAAATCAAACAAATCTGTTCAACCTGCAATTGTTATTTATGCAGTTCAATCTTTTTTACAAAATTAGCTTTAGGCTGTGCACCTACTAATTTGTCAACTACCTGGCCACCTTTTATAAAAAGGATTGCAGGAATTGAAGTAATACCATAGTTCATACTTACTTCAGGATTGTGGTCAACGTTTACTTTGCCAACGTTTACCTTACCGGAGTATTCTTTTGATAATTCTTCAATTACAGGGCCAATTGCACGGCAAGGACCGCACCACTCTGCCCAAAAGTCAATTACTGTAAGTTTATCAGAAGCCAGAACATCTGTTTTAAAATTTGCATCTGTGAATTCTTGTGCCATATAAATTTTTGATTTTAGATTTACGATTTTAGCATAGGAGGACAAATTTACATCCAATCTTATGAATATGCTGTAATGACATATCCACAGAGTGTGCTGAAATAATATTGGCATAAGTTGAGCCAATGTGTCGGATAATGTTGTACCGGTTCAGGCTTGCATTTACCGTTTTTGCAAATTATCTTTATTGGCTAAATCAAATTTTATGTATTTAATCAGAGAAGTTTTTCAGGCAAAGCCCGGCAAGGCCAAAGACCTTGTTAAAATGTTTAAACTTGCCGCTCCCCACTTTGCAAAGACTGAGGGTATCAGCAGCATGAAAGTAATGACAGATATTGTAAGCAATTACTGGACAGTAGTTGTGGAATCGGAAACGGAAGACATTGGCGGTTTTATTACCAATCTTCGCTCTGCCACCATGAGCGATGAATTAAAAGAGATTATGAAAGGCTATATGGATTGCGTTGAAGGTGGACGAAGGGAAATATTTATGATTGAGTAAACTTCGATGTGTCAGGAAGGCTTTAAGCCGTCAGACACATTCTAAGCAGTTACTACACTCACTTCAATATCTGGGTTCTCATTTAAAAACCCGGCCATTTCATCATTCATGGTAAAGCCTTTTTCGAGGCTGTACATGCCTACTTTAAAATTATTACGCAAATCTTTTACATTAAACTTGAGAGAAGATTTGCCGGGATTGTTTTTTACATTGCTGTCAATAAAATTTACAAAGTCGTTATTGATAAATTGTGGCTGCACATCAATAATTACCTGTTTAGTAAGATTTGTTTTTACTGTATCCAGCAAATGAATCCTGCTAAGGTTAAACTGAAATTCGGGGCTGTTGTACCGCTGTTTAAAACCACCTTCCACCAGCACAATCATTCCTTTTTCTAAATAGTTTTGATACTTCACATAATCTTCGCTCCACAGCATAAATTCGCTTTTGCCAGTAAAATCTTCAATGGTAAGTATGCCGAAGTTTTTTCCGGTTTTAGTTAAGCGGTGTGCTGCATCTACCACCAGCCCAGCCACCCTGAATTGTTTTGCAGGATTGAGATTACTGTTTACAGTGTTCTTAAACTCTATATAATCTGCCAGCGAAGTAATATTATAATGCTTCAGTTCAAATTTGTAATTATCCAGGGGATGTCCGCTGATGTACATGCCGGTAACTTCTTTTTCATAATCTAATTGCTGCACCAGCGGCCAGGGTTCGCAGGCAGGTAATTTTGGCGGAACAATATCGGGCATTTGTAAATCGCCAAACAGTGTGTTGGTTGCATTGGCAGATTGCGACTGAAAAATGTTTCCAAATTTTATAATCTTCTCAAGCCCTGGCATGTCGCCGGGAGCCTGGTAAAAATATTGTGCCCTGTTTATGTCTTTAAAACAATCGAAAGTGCCACTGTAGGCAAGGCTTTCCAATGACTTTTTGTTAACCGATTTTTGATTTACTCTTTTTGCCAAATCATAAATGGTTTTATAATGGCCATGTTTATCTCTTTCGATAATTATATCTTCAATAGCTTTTTCTCCCACACCTTTTAAGCCGCTGAAACCAAAACGTATTTCACCTTTTTGATTTACTGCAAAACCATTTTGGCTTTCATTAATATCAGGCCCAAGTACTTTTAAACCCATACGTTTACATTCTTCCATGAAGAAAGTTATCTTATCTATACTGCCGGCATGGTTTAGTACAGCAGCCATGTATTCACTTGGATAATGTGCTTTTAAATAAGCTGTCTGGTAAGCAACAAAAGCATAGCAGGTAGAGTGAGATTTATTGAAAGCATATTGTGCAAATGCTTCCCAGTCGTTCCATATTTTTTCTAATGTTTCTTTTGCATGATTTCTTTCGGTGGCGCCGGTAACAAATTTTTCTTTCATCTTGTTAAGCACCGTAATTTGTTTTTTACCCATTGCCTTGCGTAATACATCTGCATCGCCTTTGCTGAAGCCTGCCAGTTTTTGACTCAATAGCATCACCTGTTCCTGGTAAACAGTAATGCCATAAGTTTCTTTTAAAAACTCTTCCATATCTGCCAGATCATACAGCACTTGTTTTCTGCCATGTTTGCGGTCAATGTATTCAGGAATGTAAGCCATTGGGCCGGGACGATAGAGTGCGTTCATCGCAATTAAATCATCAAATTTATCAGGCTTTAACTCCCGTAAATATTTTTGCATGCCCACACTTTCAAACTGAAAAGTTCCATTGGTATCGCCATGCTGATAAAGTTTGTAAGTCTTTTCATCATCCAGTGGAATGGTATCAATGTCAATTGTAATTCCATGATTTTGTTTGATGAGCTGAAGCGCTGTTTTTAAAATGCTCAATGTTTTCAAGCCCAAAAAATCCATTTTAATTACACCGGCTTCTTCGATGGTGCCGCCTTCAATTTGTGTAAGCCACAATTCACTTTCTTTGGATGTGGCAACCGGAATTAAGTCGGTTAAATCTCTTGGCGCTATGATAATGCCTGCTGCATGAATGCCTGTGTTGCGTACTGAACCTTCCAGGATTTCTGCTTCATGCAAAATGGTACTTTGCAAATCGGTGCCTTTGTAAATCTCTCTCAGCTTTTTTACATTTTCCAAATCATCTGCCTGCAATGCTTCTTTTTCTTCCAAAGATTTTTCGCCGTTCTTTGCTTCTTTAATAGTGAAAGGTGCATGCAACAATCTCTTCAAATTAATACCCGGCCTTTCGGGAACTAATTTGGATAATGCCCTGCTTTCTGTCAATGGTAAATCCATTACCCTTGCCACATCGGCAATGCTGCTTTTGGCAGCCATGGTACCATAAGTAATAATTTGTGCTACCTGGTTTTTGCCATATTTTTCCACTACATAATTAATAACTTTCTGCCTGCCATCATCATCAAAGTCTGTATCAATATCGGGCATTGATTTACGGTCGGGATTTAAAAATCTTTCGAACAGTAAATTATATTTAATAGGGTCAATATTGGTAATGCCAATGCAATAAGCCACCACAGATCCTGCTGCAGAACCACGGCCGGGACCAACAAAAACTCCCATATCCCTGCCGGCTCTTATAAAATCACTTACAATTAAGAAGTAACCGGCAAAGCCCATATCTCTTACAACACCCAGTTCAAATTTTATACGTTCTTCGGTTTCGGGAGTTAAAATTTTATAACGGTTTTTTGCGCCGGCCCATGTTATGTTTTCCAGGTATTCATCCTGGCTTTTAAAATTTGGCGGCACAACAAAGTGGGGTAGCAGGATGTCACGTTTTAAATCCAGCACTTCAATCTTATCTACAATTTCGTTTGTGTTGTCAATTGCCTGCGGTAAATCTTTAAACACTTCAATCATCTCCTCAGTTTTTTTTAAATAAAACTGGTCGTTGGGAAATCCAAAGCGTTTGTTTTTTATCAACACATCATCATCACTAAATTCACGGTTGGCCGGCGTGGCCTGTTTTTCGCCGGTATTGATGCAAAGCAAAATGTCATGAGCATTAAAATCAGACTGGTCAACATAGTGGCTGTCGTTGCTGGCAATAACTTTTACATTGTACTTTTTTGCAAACTTTAATAATACAGCATTTACTTTTTCCTGATCGGGAATGCCGTGGCGCTGCAGTTCTACATAATAATCCTGCTGAAAAATATTGAGCCACCATTTAAATTCATTCTCGCCTTCTTCTTCGCCTTTTTTTAAAATAGTTTGTGGCACCAGTGCTCCCAGGCAGCAGGTGGTGGCAATTAAGCCTTCGTGGTATTTATGAATAAGTTCCTTGTCAATTCGTGGATATTTGGAATACATCCCTTCAATATATCCAAGCGATGTTAGCTTTACTAAATTTTTATAGCCCACATCATTTTTTGCCAGCAGTATCTGGTGATGGCGGGGGTCTTTTTCTTCTTTACTGAAAGTTTTACGATGGCGGTCTGTTGTTATGTAAAATTCGCAGCCAACAACTGGTTTTATTTTAAGTGTACCATCTGCATTTTTATGATTGTGTGCTTCTTTCACAAATTCAAAAACGCCAAACATATTTCCATGGTCGCTGATGGCGAGGGCGGGCATACCATCATCCATTGCTTTTTTGTATAACCCTTTTATGGAAGCTGCGCCATCTAATAAAGAAAATTGTGTGTGAACGTGAAGATGTGAGAATTTCATTTTAAAAAATAGGGATGTAAATTTTACTTAGCATCTGTTGCAAATATCGTTTATTAAACCAGTAGCAGATGGCTGTTTTTTCCACAACATCTCTTAAATGAATAGTTTTTAAAAATACCTTCTTTTGGGTAGAAGTATTTCTTTAACTAAAGGTTACTTTTGTAACTAAACTTAAATAGTATGAAACGTTTTTTTGCTGCTATCATTTGTATCCTATTTGTGTCGGTGGTTATTGCTCAGCCTGTGGCAAATAAAATAAATGTAAATATTAAGGCTGGCAAGTTTAATATCAATAATGCCAAGGTAACCAATGGCTGGAAAATTGCCCCTGTTACTGCTGCTCTTGGAACTGATGAACGCAAAAGAGATGGATTTAATACTACCCACAGTTATGACAATTTTGGCATAGTGCTGTTTGAAAAAAATGTTGAGAAAGTTCCTTCAGGTATTATATCCGAAGTGCAGTTTTGGTTTTCGGCAGGCGAAACAAATGCTGTAACACCAAGCGGCCTTTTTACAGGCAGAATGCTGATTGAAAAATTAAAGGTAACCCGTGACCTTACTTCAGAAGTTTTAAAGGAAAAACTTGCAGATTACACCAATACTGACAGTTATATGGAACATAATTACCGCCTGGCTAATAAAGGACTTTATATTTATTTTCAATTTAACGAAGATGAAACCCGCCTTATTAAAGTGAGTATTGGTGCCGATACCAGGCCTAAGTAACTGAACCTGTGGCTGCTACTGTTTACTGTTAAAATATTTTTGTATAGTAATTTAATTGCCAATGAGCTTGCATTTGTAAAATGCGGAGCTTACCTTTGCAGCACTTGAATAAGAATATTATTTATTAATTGTTTGTAGGACAAGGTTTAAAGGCAAGAAAAGATAAACAGCGTAGTTAACGAACCAAAAGACGATACAGGGAATACAAGATTAAGTCGTACATACGCATAAACCCAAAGTTTACGTATGAAAAGCTTATTTATTGTTTCTGCTGCCTTTGGCATTTTTTCAGGAACATCTATTTCAGCAAAAGCTCAAACTGCCGTTAATTATATGCGGTTAAATGATGCAACAGCCCTGGTTAATTCTCCTAAATTTATTGAAGGCATTGAAATTAAACGAGCAACTGCCGAAATTGCAGCGCCGGTAGTTTCAACTGTGCTAGTAAAGGCAAAGTTGAAAAATGATTTTACAAGTAAATTTGGCAGCACTATTGAAGAGTGTTCGCAATTGCAGTTTAAGTATGCATTGCTTATGAATGTGGAAGTTGAAACCATCTCAAATGTGGCGCTGTACAATTATATCGAAGACTGGTACGGAACCCGATACCGCTATGGCGGCACTTCTAAAAAAGGTGTTGACTGCAGTTGGTTTGCCGGAACCTTGATGACAGATGTATTTGGCTTTAACATGCCCCGTACTGCAAGGGCTCAGTATGAAATTTGCGAAAAAATAGTGAAAGAAAATTTATTGGAAGGAGACATGGTTTTCTTTAACACAAGAGGCGGCGTAAGTCATGTGGGTGTTTACCTGGGCAATGGTTATTTTGTGCACAGCGGCACCAGCAATGGCGTTACCATCAGCAGCCTGGAAGATAATTATTACAAGAGTAAATTAATCTGCGGCGGAAGGGTTAATCAATAATTTGTAGATGATAAAATATTTTAAGGGAGATGTTAATCTCCTTTTTTTATGCCCAGCCGTTTTGTAATTGTTTGCAAAACGGGTTGTAAGTCGGGAGTGAGTTTTAATAAAATAGTTCCGGCGCCGTAGATTGTAATAAACAATAAACTTCTAACCACAATCCAAACAAAACCATGATAACTGTTGAATAAATAATAGCAGGAATAAAAACTCAGCAAACCAAGAATAATGGTGTAGAAAGTTTTCATGGTAAATGGTTGCAGTTTAAATTTCTTTATTAAGAACCAATAACGGATTGCATTGTAAACAGAAAAAGTAATAAGATTGGATATAGCTGGCCCAACTACACCAAAATAATATTTTGTAAAAATATAATTGAGCGGCAAAGTAACTGATAATAAAATAAGTCCGGTTACAAAATCAAACCTCCATGAAGTAGAAGTACCAATGATCTGGCTGTTAACTCCGGTACCCATATCTACAATACGCATGAGGCCTATGTAAAAGAAAATCCATTTTGCATCTAAATATCCCGACTGCAGATGAAAGGTAAAAACACCATCTGAAAAATTTAACCATATCAGCGAAAACATGCCTACAGAAAAAACCAACTGGTTGATGGAAGAACGATGATAAATTCTGCCAATCCTGCCCATGTCTTTATCTTTCCATGCTTTAGACAATGCTGCAAGCGAAGAGGAAATTATACCTCGTTGCGGTGCCTGAATTAAACTGGCAAGGTTTTGCGCCAGTGTGTAAATGCCTGCCAGTGCAAGCCCGTTGGGCAATACAGCTGCAATCAGTATAGAATCAAAAACAGCCGAAAGGGTATAAACCAAACCGCCGCCGTACACAAATGATATAAGCGTAAGTATTTTTTTTAAAAACTTTTTGGTAACAATACTTACAGAAAATGTGAGCGTAATATTTTTTGAAATGAACAGATACGCAATCAGAATAATGGCAATAGCAAGATATGTAAAAGAGTAAAGTTTGATGAACAAATCGAAACCGCTGATGATGCCGGCAAAATAAAGCAGGATAAAAATTGTTGTAAATAACCTGAACTGTATTTCTTTTAAAAAATTGGTGAACACAGATTTTTTCAACTGCCAGGCATACGACTCCAGCACAGAAAAAAGTGTAAGGCCAAGGCCAAATGGAAGTATCCAGAAAAAATATTTTACAAGTTCGGGGGAGTTGGCGCCAAACTTACGTATGATTAAATCCTTAAACAAAACTGCGGCCAGCGCTACCAAACAAAATCCTGTTAAAGAAAGCAACAGCGACCAGGAAAGCATGTCATTTTTTTTCCGGGGAAGGTTGTCGTTGTAATAGGGATAAAACTTATAAATGTAAGAAGGCATACCAAGATGGGCAAAGGAAAACATCAGACTTGCAATGGCAATAAATATGCCTGCTAGCCCATACTGTTCTTTTGTGAAGCCGCCTTCCCTGGTAAATAAATAGGTATTAAAAAAGCCAAGTGCAAAGCCAATGTAAACGACCACCGACGAAATAATACTCTGCCTCCGTATCTGGCTCATAAATTTGTTTGCTGCTAAATTAATCTACCTTTTTTGTTTTGATGTAGAAATTTGGGTCAACCGAGAATTTGTTATCGCCTTCGGGGTACAAATTCAGTGTTTGCCATTGTTCGGTTGGTTTAATCCATTGTTCGGTTTTAAATTTAATTTTTAGCGGCAGGTTAAATCCTTTTACACAATCTGTCCAGCGGTAAGAAAGTTTGTAGCTGTCAATTTTAAATTCCAATACGGGTATTTGTATCGTTCTTAAATACTGGTCGAATACTTTGCTGAAATCAATTTTACTTTCTTTGCTTATATAATCTTCCACCTGTTTTGTTGTTACTGTTTGATGATAAAAAGTTTTATTCAGCCCTCTTAATATCATGCGGAATTTTTCATCATTATTAATAACCTGCCGAATGGCATGAAGTGTATTGCCACTTTTTTGATACATATCGGAGCTGCCTTCCTGATTTACCAGGTATTTACCAATTATGGGTATATCGTTACGTATCCATCTGCGGTTACCAATGCAATAAGCATTGCCAGCTTCTTTTCCATACCAGAAATCTGTGAACAGTGTTTCACTGTAATTTCCGAATCCTTCATGCAGCCACATATCAGCAATATCTTTACTTGTGATATTATTACCAAACCATTCATGCCCGCTTTCGTGTACAATGATAAAATCCCATTTCATTCCCCAACCGGTCCTACTTTGATCTTCGCCTGCATAACCCATTTTATACCCATTGCCATAAGCAGTGGCACTCTGATGCTCCATACCCAAATGCGGAGCATCTACCAACTTATATCCATCCTCATAAAAAGGGTAAGGGCCAAACCAATGTTCAAATGCTTTCATCATTCTTGGCGCATCTTTAAACTGTTGTTTGGCTTTTTCTAAATTATAATCAAGCACCCAGTAATCCATATCAAGGTTTCCTCTCTCTCCTTTAAATACTTCACCAAAGTGAACATACTTACCAATATAAGGAACGATATTATAATTATTGATTGGGTTTACTACTGCCCAATCGTAAGTGGCTGTTCCATCGCCGTTGTTTATTTTGCCACGATAGCGGCCATTGCCAACACAAACTAATGTATCCGGAATTGAAATATGCATCTCAGCACTGTCAGGCTCATCTGCCTGGTGGTCTTTACAAGGATACCAAACCCTGGCACCCAAACCCTGGCAGGCAATAGTTACCCAGGGGTTTTTGTTTTTATCTTTTTTCCACATAAGGCCGCCATCCCATGGAGGACGTTTTGCAATACGGGGTTTGCCGTGGTAATAAACTGTAAATTTATTAATACCCTTATCTGCTGCTATTAAGTTAGCGTCAAAGAAATAAGCATTTCCATCATGCCTAATAATATCCCTAAGTACCGGAGGATAACCTATTTCTTGTTTTTCTTTTTTCCCCTTTTTTGTACGCTCATATGTATAAGTACCACAGGTAATACTATCCAATATCATTGGCTCCTGCAAATCAATTTGCATTACATTACCTTTTTTCAAAACTTTAAACTGAATTTCATTCCAACCACTAATCGTACTATCCTCAATATTAAACTTCACATGCAAATCATATTTTAACACATCCCACCAGTCTCTCGAAGGACCGTAAGTGCCACGTAATGTATCGGCATGGGTAAAAATTTTCTGTTGTTTTAATGGTTGTGCTTCTGTTGAATGAAAAATTAAGAATGAAAAATTAAGAATGAAAAATGCTTTTATGATTTGTTTCATGCCTGTATGCTTATTAAGTGCTAATTTAGTTTTCTTTCCTGTTACAAATGAACCGTTTAAAAAATAAATATAACAAGCTGCAAGTCGCAGGCTGCAAGCCACAGGAGAAAACCACATTGAAGCAAATAGTTGCCCCCTTGTTGCTTACAGCTTGCAGCTTCTGGTTTTCAGCTTGTACTTCTCACCAGCATCCCGATAAAAAAATATTTCGCTACAACGAAAGCAGCGGCCTTGCCAGCCTTGACCCTGCATTTGCCAAAAACAAACAGGTAATGTGGGCAATGCATCAATTGTACAATACGCTCATTGAAATTGACAGCAATATGCAGATGGCACCTTCGCTTGCAAAGCGCTGGACTATTTCGGATGATAATTTAACTTTTACTTTTTATTTAAGAGATGATGTCAGCTTTGCAGATGATGATTGTTTTGCCGGCGGCAAAGGACGAAAGCTTACAGCGCATGATGTAAAATATAGTTTTGAAAGAATCATTGATAAAAACACCGCCAGTCCCGGCGCATGGATTTTTAATAACCGGGTTGATTCAGTAAATGCTTTTACCGCAATTAACGATACAACCTTTCAATTAAAATTAATTACTCCTTTTCAATCCATACTTGGCATATTAAGCATGCAGTATTGTTCAATTGTTCCAGGGGAGGCTGTGGAAAAATATGGCAATGATTTTCGCCGCCATCCCGTTGGTTCCGGTCCTTTCAGTTTTGTAGCCTGGGAAGAAGGACAGGCATTGGTTTTAAAAAAGAATCATGACTATTTCGAGAAAGATGCTGCAGGAAAATCTTTACCTTATTTAGATGGAATAAAAGTTAGTTTTTACGATAGCAAGGCAACTGAGTTTTTACAGTTTCAGCAAAACCGCCTGGATTTTATTGATGACATTGATCCTTCTTTTAAAGATGAAGTGCTTACCAAAACCGGCAACTTAAAAAAAGACTGGGTTGGTAAAATTAAGTTAGACAAACAACCTTATCTCAATATTGAATACCTCGGCATTTTAGTAGATGAACAAAATGAACTGGTAAAAAACTCTCCTTTGCGATTGCAAAAAATAAGACAGGCAATTAATTATGGGTTCGACAGAAGAAAGATGATGCTCTATTTAAGAAACAGTATTGGCATTGCTGCCGAAAGTGGTTTTGTTCCCTGTGGTTTGCCTTCTTTTGATTCTGTGGAAGTAAAAGGATACAATTACAATGTTGCCAAAGCAAAACAATTGCTTGCAGAAGCCGGTTATCCCGATGGAAAAGATTTGCCGGAGATTAAACTGCTTACCATTCCAATTTACGGCGACCTGGGAACTTATATCGCCAATGAACTTCGCCAGGTGGGAATAAAAGTGCAGGTAGAAGTAATACAAAAAAGTTTATTGCTGGAGCAAACTTCCAAATCGCAGGCATTATTTTTCAGGGGAAGCTGGATTGCTGATTATCCCGATGCAGAAAATTACCTGAGTGTGTTTTACAGCAAGAACCCTGCACCGCCCAATTATACCCGGTATAAAAATCCGGCTTTCGATATATTGTATGAAAAAGCATTGTCGCAAAAAAATGATTCACTGCGTTACAAACTTTACCGGCAAATGGATAAAATGATAATTGAAGATGCTCCCGTTGTACCGCTCTGGTACGATATGGCTATTCATTTAGTGCATCCCAACATCAGCAATTTTAAAGCAAATAGTTTAAATTTACTGGAGTTGAGAAAAGTACAAAAATTATAAAATGATGAGCAGGATTTCAGGAAAGATATTAGTAACAGCCGGTTTGATGTTGTTTATTTTGATAGGCATTGCTGCAATGAAACCTGTATCGCATAAACCGCCAAGAAATTTAAAAGTATTGCCACGGGATATTTCAGATGATTCGCTGTATGCAATTATGGGAAGCTATGAAAAAGCACTGGGCGTTAATTGCAGCTTCTGCCATGTAATGAAGGATAAAAACGGTTTGGAAGATTATACAAGCGATTCAATACCACACAAAGAAGTATGCAGGGATATGATGCGGATGACCATTCTTATTAACACAAAATATTTTCCACCTAAAAAATTATCGCAAAAAACACAAACTGTAACTTGTTATACCTGTCACAAGGGTAAACAAATTCCTGAAGCCGGTAAATAAAAATTCTTCAAATAGCAGAGTATAAAGTCCCCCTTCAGGGGGATTTACGGGGTATTCTTCTTAAGCTTCTTCTTAAACACTTTTTCAAACTTTTCCACCTTAGGCCTTATTACAAACTGGCAATATGGCTGCTCACCATTCTGATTGTAATAATTCTGATGGTAATCTTCGGCAGGATAAAAAATATCAAATTTTTCCAGCGTAGTTACAATCGGGTTGCTGAATGCACCACTCTTATCCAGATCAGTTTTATATTTTTCTGTTTTTGTTTTTTGCTCATCGTTGTGGTAAAAAACCACACTTCGGTATTGAGTTCCCACATCGGCGCCCTGCCTGTTTAATGTAGTTGGGTCATGCGTTTGCCAAAAAATTTCCAGCAGTTCATCAAAACTGATTTTTGAAGAATCATACACAATATTCAAACACTCAGCATGGCCGGTTGTTTTGCTGCAAACCTGCTCATAAGTTGGGTTGGGTACTTTGCCGCCGCTGAAGCCGCTGGTAACTTTCACTACGCCTTCCAATTGCTGAAACAAAGCTTCGGTACACCAGAAACATCCGTTGCCAAAAGTGGCTGTATCTAATTTGGCATTATTTGCTGTTGAACTTATCATTGGTTTATCCTCTTTTTTTGTTTTAGGCGAATTGTCTTTTTGTGCACAGGAACTAAGCCCTAAAAAAGTAATGGCTGATAACAGAATTGATTTAATCATTGCTTTATTTTTGAACACTTACGCAAAGTTATTTTAGTTAGATTGCAAAACAATTTTTGTTTGGATAAGTTTAACAATAATACCAGCATTTGTTTTCTATGGCATCATCGTTGCGTCGCAATCCTTTCATCTTTAAGTTCATTGGGCATCTTTTGGCTTCCGGCTTGTTACTCTATTCATTATCTTCATGCCAGCCAAAAACTCATTCGCAAATGGAAACTATTAAAGCATTTGCCTTTCGCATAAAACCAGGGCAAGATTTAAAACAGGAAATACAGAAATTAGTTGCTGAGAAGCAAATTAACGCCGGATGGGTAAGCACTTGTGTCGGCAGCCTGACAAAATACAATATTCGTTTTGCAAACCAGCCCAATGGCAACAGCGACAGCGGCCATTTTGAAATTGTAAGTCTTACTGGAACTGTTTCTGTCAATGGCTCTCATCTACACATTAGTATCAGCGACAGCACCGGCAAAACCCTTGGCGGCCATTTGATGGATGGCTGCATAATTTATACTACTGCTGAGATAGTAATATTCAGCAGCAAAGATTTTATTTTTAAAAGAGAAAAAGACGGAACAACTCCCTGGGAAGAATTGCAGGTGAAAGACACCCAGTAAAATTTAAGTACTGCTAATATAATTTCTCAGCTCCTCAGCCGATTCTTTGTGCATGATGCTTGTTTCTTCAATGAGGTCTAAAATGGAGATGATGCCGGTTACTTTGCCATTTTCTATAATGGGCAAATAACGGGTTTGCGATTTGCTTACCAGTTCCAGGCAGGCATCAATACTGTATTCAGGAGTTACAGTTGGTGCATCGCTGTTCATAATTTCGGCAACCGGTGTATCCTGCGAATGTTTACCTTTTAAAACTACTTTCCTGGCATAATCCCTTTCTGAAATTATACCAAGATATTTTTCATCTTCCATTACCACCAGCGATCCAATATGATTATCGGCCATCAGTTGTAATGCTTCCAATACTGTGGCGGAGGGTATTATGGTTAATAATTTTTTTGTTTTACGCTTGATGATGGAAGCCACAGTATGTGCCATAAGCAATCAGTTTATAGTGAATTTATTCCAGGACTGGATTTGGAAGCCTGATTTAATTATGTAAATATAACAAAGCAAACAGAATTAAAACAGCATTTTTATAACCTTAAAATATTAAAAAATCATTTTTTAAAATCAGTTTTCAACGCAGTAAAGACAGCTTTCATCTAAATGATGTGCATTCAAAGAGATTTTTTTAGAATCTTTTGATAGAAGACAGTGACTTCATAAAAATAAAATTATATAGCCTCACATTTTTTTGGGTTAAAGTTATTCAACCCGTATTTTTGCGCCGGTCCGCAGGATGCTGTGCAAGAGATGGCAGCTCACAGAGTCCTGCGGAAGCGGTCGAATGCGGCGATCTTGAAAACCTATCTTGCTTTTCCTGTGTATTATTGTTACATACTTAAGTCTCTCAAAGATTTTAGATTCTATTATGGTTTTACTTCTAATTTGGAGGAAAGATTAAAGAAACATAACTCGGGTGGTGTTACGTCCACCAAATACAGATTACCTGTCGTTCTGCACTATTTTGAAAGCTTCGAATTTAAAACTGAAGCACTCAACAGAGAAAAATTTTTCAAATCATTTGAAGGAAGACAATGGCTTTATAAAAATAAAATTATATAGCCTCACATTTTTTTGGGTTAAAGTTATTCAACCCGTATTTTTGCGCCGG
>JANNAM010000201.1:0-8133 GCA_031384415.1 Bacteroidota bacterium | reverse complement strand
AAAAGTATTACGAAATAAAAAAGTGTTACTTTATTTATTTTATCCACAATGGCTAATATGCATTAAAAAAGCCCCGAATCCCAGGGCTTATGTCTTATCTAAAACTTCTTCTCTCTTTCGGTGGATAAATCCTTTTTCTTCCTTCGCTTCTGTCGTCGCCTCTTCCACCTTCATCAGTGGGCCTTTTAAAACCACCATCCGCTTCATTCATACGCACAGTGCGGTTGTTGTAGCGTTTGCCATCAATGGCTTTTATCATTCTTGCGGCTTCAGCTTTGTCTATTTCTACCCAACTGTTCATTTCTCTCATATCTATTTTACCCAGCACTTCTTTTTTCAAATTGCTTTCATCTAAAATAAACTGCAGGAAACTGGCTTTATAAAAACCGTCCTTAGTGCCCAGGTTTATAAACAACCTGGTGAAGCCGTTGTCGCTGCTGCGGCTGTAGGTGCTGCGTTCTCTTGCATCGCCAAAATTTCCTTTAATATTGTCTCTCCTGTCTTTTCTTTCGTTGCGGAAATCGTTGCGGTTAAGGTCTTCGGCATTTTCGTAATACTTTAAAAAATGGTCGAACTCTAATGCGGCCACTCTTTGCAATACTTCTTCCTTGCTTACGTTTTCAAATTTCTTAACCAGATCGGGTAAATAGGTTTCGTATTCGCCGTGGCTCATATCTGCATCCATCAGTTTATCCATGAAATGAAAAAACTGTTTGCGGCAAACATCTTTACCGCTTGGTATGTCTAATTTATGAAACTGAGCATTGGTCATTCTTTCCAGTTGCTTAATCTTGTATGTTTCCCTGCTGTGGCAGATAGAAATACAGATACCGCTTTTGCCCGCCCTTGCCGTACGGCCGCTGCGGTGGGTATAAACTTCCATGTCGTCGGGCAATTCGAAGTTGATAACATGAGTAATACCTTCAACATCAATTCCTCTTGCAGCCACATCGGTTGCAATTAACAACTGGATACTCTTTTGCCGAAAACGCCCCATTACTTTATCTCTTTGTTGCTGCGTAAGATCGCCATGCAATGCTTCAATGTCATATCCTTCTTTTACTAAGCGTTCTGCAATTTCCTGTGCGTCGGCTTTGGTTCTAGTAAAGATAATGCCGTACATGCCGGGGTTAAAATCAACCAGGCGCCTTAATGTTTCGTAGCGGTGTTGCGCTGCAGAAACATAATACTGATGGTCGATGTTTACATTGGCGGTATTCTTTTTACCAACGGTTACTTCCTTAGGGTTCTCCATGTAGTTTTTAGCAATGGCCCTTACTTCGGGTGGCATGGTGGCGCTGAACAACCAGGTGCTTTCCCGGTTGATGGTATTCTTCAATACAAAATCAATATCATCTCTAAAACCCATGTTAAGCATTTCATCTGCTTCATCCAGGATTACATATTTTACTTTTTGCAGGTCAATGGCCTTGCGTTCAATCATATCAATCAATCTGCCAGGTGTGGCCACCACAATTTGTACACCTCTTTTGAGGTTACGTATTTGCATCATAATAGAAGCGCCGCCATAAACTGCTTCGCTATAAACACCTTTAATGTGCTTTTTAAATGTTTCCAAATCGTTGGTGATTTGTAAACAAAGTTCCCTTGTGGGGCAAACAATCAATGCCTGTGGATGGCGCTGGGTAGCATCAATCAATTGTAATAATGGTAAACCAAAAGCTGCAGTTTTGCCTGTGCCGGTTTGAGCAAGGCCTACAAAATCGGTGGTGCCGCTTAATAAAACGGGTATTGCTTTTTCCTGTATGGCCGAAGGGGTTTCAAAACCTAAATCGGTTACAGCCTGAACTAATTGTTCATTTAAGCCTAAGGCTTCAAATGCATTCATGAAAATTTGTTTTGTGATAGCCACATGTGTAGATAAAATTCTAAATTCTAAATTCTAAATTGTAAAAGAAGCACTTAAACTTCTGATAGTAATTTTAATTTTTAGAATTTTCTAGTTAGAATTTCCCCTGAATCATGCTTCTGGCCGTTGGAACTTGTAAGGGTGTCTTTCAACCCGGTAGAAAATTTTTGTCAACAGCAACTGAGCATGGTCATGTAATTCTCAGTTATTAAATAATGGGCGCAAAGGTAAGGGTTTTATTGCGCCAAAAATCTTCTTCAAGAACTTTATCTTTGCATAGGCGGCTTTTAACTGTTAAACAAAGCCAACCCGATTTAGTCTATTAATAAAACCGACTCAACCAATGCGTAAATTCAACCAATTGCTGCTGCTTTTTGTATTCTCATGCCTTGTTGTTTCTGCTCAGGTAACAAGAGATACACTTTCTCTCCGTGACAAAGCATCGCTGGATTCAATGATACAAAATGATGAACTGCTGCAAATGATGAAGGATAAGGACAAAAGTTATTTTGATATAAGTGCAGGCTTTGGCAACGGAACTTTCAGCGAACATAACCAGGCGGTAAATGCTACGGGTGTAACCAACCAGTTAGTTATTACCCCTTCAGTTAATTATCATTTCAAAGGCGGTTTCAGCCTTGGCGCTACAGCTTTTTTAACCAAGGACAGCAACAGCAATTTAAGTTTGTATCAAACTGGCATTTCGGCTGCCTATGATTATGCAGGAGATAAAGTAAATGCCGGTATTTCTTACGTAAGATATTTAACTGACCGCAATAAGTACAATACCAAATCGCTTTATCAAAATGATTTTTATGGGTATATAAAGAAAGCATCGGGAATTATTCAACCCGGCATAGCACTCGGCTTTGCCAATGGCAACTACAAAGAAGTGTATTTATCCAAATTCAGAAGGCCCCTTATTGGCGATACCATTCTAGTAAAAGATTCTACCAATAACAAAACGAGTTATTTCTCTGCTACAGCAAGTATAGAACACGATTTTTATATCTACAATGTATTTTCGTCAGCTGATGAACTGGATATTGTGCCTTCGCTAATAATAAATGCCGGCAGCGATAAAACCAATATTACACATACCAACAGATTATATGACCGGCTTCCGGCAAATAGTATCAGAAAAAAGAATGTTGCTGAAAACAATAAATTTCAATTGCAGTCTGTAGCTTTTTCTCTAGACCTGACGTATATGATTGGTAAGTTTTTTATACAGCCCAATGTGTATTTCGATTATTATCTGCCCTCCACTACTTCCAAAAGGTTTAGCAGTATTTACTCTGTTACAATAGGTTTTAGTTTTTAGCCTCTTAACAAAAGTTTAAAAATAAGTTGGTTGCAGTGGCATAATAGTTGAATCATATGCTGCAACCAAATTATTTATCGTATGACTAAGAAAATCTTATCCCTAGCAATTATCTGCCTACTCAGCACTGCAGCTTTTTCACAAAAATTTCAAATAGGCTTTAAGGGCGGTGCCAGCATCAACAAACTTTCAGGAAAAACTTTTAAGGAAGAGTTTTCTTTTGGATACCATTTAGGTGGCTTCTTTGCTGTTCCTTTAGGAAAGAAATTTTCTGTTCAGCCTGAAGTTTTATTCAACCAGGTAAATGTTGATACATCCAGCAGCTTCAGTTCTATCTATAAATTTAATAAGCTGGATAACGTACAGTTGAAATATTTATCCATTCCGGTATTGCTCAATTACAATGTAGGCAGGCTAATTACATTGCAGGCAGGACCACAATTTTCTGTACTCATGAATAAGAGTAAAACGTTTCTTCAAAATGGAAAAGACGCCTTTAAGGGTAATGATTTTGCAATGCTTGCAGGTGCACAGTTAAATGTGCTGAGTTTTAAAATATATGGCCGTTATTCAGTTGGGCTGAACAATATCAATGATATAGATAACAAGGATAAATGGAAAAACCAGTCCATACAATTGGGCGTAGGATTTAGACTATAATAAAAACTCAGGGGCGAATGATAGAGAGAGAGCCATCGGCGTTCCATTTTATAACGGACGAAGGTTGGGATTTGGATGTTTCCTCCTGGCGGTGTTGAACAATATATTCAACACCGCTTTTTATTGCAATATCAATATCACGGAAATCGGCAGGTGGCGGATAGCCTGAAATATTTGCTGATGTGGAAACAATTGGCTTTCGGTATCTTTTAATAAGATGTTTGCAAAACTCATCTTTTACAATGCGGATGCCAATGGTGCCATCATCGGCCATAACACTTTCGGCCAGGCCAACAGCGCCTTCATAAATAACAGTAGTAGGTTTGCTAATTCCTTTTATGTAATCAAACACTTTTAAATCGGGCTGGGTAACATAATCAAGAATTGTTTTTTCATCTGCCACCAGCACTACCATACTTTTTTGATTGGATCGTTGTTTAAGTTCATACACTTTTTTTACTGCCGCTTCATTGGTGGCATCACAACCAATACCCCAGATGGTATCAGTAGGGTAAAGAATAAGCCCGCCTTTTTCCAGGGCCGCTATACATTGTTTAATATCGTTTTCAAAAGCCATCATAAACTTTTATAAACATTCATAACAGCTTCGGCACATTTTTGTTGCGTAAAATTTAAAGCCTGTGTTATACCCTTTTGAATCATATTGGTTCTTAATACAGTATCATTTACAACAGACTGCATTGCGGCAGCCATTTCGTTCTCATCTGCCGGATTTACGTACAATGCTGCGTTTCCACCGGTTTCGGGCAGGCAGCTTACGTTGGATGTAATAACCGGTAGCCGGCTGCACATGGCTTCCAGCACAGGTATGCCAAAGCCTTCAAATATACTGGGATAAATCATTGCACTTGCCATTTGATAAATGGCGGGAAAATCTTCGGCACTGGCAAATGCTCCAGATGCAATTGCTGCTGCTGTATCTGATAAAAAGATCACTTTTTTTTCTAAACTATTTGCTGCAATATATTTTTGCACTTCAGTTTTGTAAGTACCGCCATTTCCAATTACTATTAATGGAATAGATGATTCCATCTGTTTCAACGCTTTGCAAATGAGCAAAAGATTTTTTCTTTCTATTACGGAGCCAACATATAAATAAAAGTTTTCCGGAAGATTATATAATGCCCTTACTGCAACTTTCTTTTCATCAGATATTTTTTCAGAAAAAACAGGGTTACAGCTTTGATAACATACAGTGATTTTTTCTTCCGGTATTTTGTAGTATTCAATAATGTCCTGTTTGGTTTGCTTGCTGATGGCAATCACCATATCGGCATTTTTACATGCATACTTAAATTTTTTCCTGTAAATAAATATGTCAGCAGGGTTATACTGGCCAGGGTAACGCTCAAAAATTAAATCATGGATGGTTACCACAGTTTTAATACCTGTTTTTGAAATGCCTGACGGTATTTCATGGCTAAGGCCATGATAGATATTAATATTATTTCTCAGCAAGTCTTTTTTTACCCAATTGCCACGCCACAAACTTTTTAATACCGATGAAGGAAAATGAACCGGTGAAACAGGATAGACATTTTTATATCCAGTGCTGTTAAATGCAGTTGTAATTGTTGGAGCAAAGAGGTAATAATTATTTTGGGGATAAAAGTAAGCAAGCGATGCAATTAAAGTACGGCTGTACTGCCCCAGGCCAGTGGAGTTTTGATAAGCCCTTTTTGCATCAAAGCCAATATTCATAGCCCAAATATACTAAGACGAAGAGGAAAGTTAAGTCAGTTGGATAAGTATGCGCTTTCTGGATTAATTTCGCTAAAAAATAATTATGCAGGAATTAATCATTGAAGCATGGGCAAACAGGGAGTTATTAAAACAAACTAAATACACTGATGCTATAAGGGCTGTAATTGAAGAAGTGGACAAGGGCAGGCTCCGTACTGCATCGCCGGCAGATGGTAAGTGGCAGGTGAACGAATGGGTGAAGCAGGCCATTCTTTTATACTTTGGTATTCAGCAAATGGAAACATTTACATTGCCGCCTTTTGAGTTTTATGATAAAATGAAACTGAAAAGTAATTATAAGGAACTGGGCGTAAGGGCTGTGCCGCATGCAGTGGCAAGATATGGCGCTTACTTAGCAAAAAATGTGGTGCTAATGCCGAGCTATGTAAACATTGGCGCTTATGTGGATGAAGGTACAATGGTGGATACCTGGGCAACTGTTGGCAGTTGTGCACAGATAGGCAAGGGCGTACACCTGAGTGGTGGTGTGGGTATTGGCGGAGTGCTGGAGCCATTGCAGGCGAGCCCGGTAATTATTGAAGACGGATGTTTTATTGGCAGCCGATGCATTGTTGTGGAGGGAGTGATGGTGGAAAAAGAAGCAGTGCTGGGTGCAAATGTTGTATTAACCCAATCAACAAAAATTATTGATGTAAGTGGCAGCGAACCCATTGAAATGAAAGGAAGAGTGCCGGCAAGAAGTGTGGTAATACCGGGTAGCTATACCAAAAAATTTCCTGCCGGAGAATATGGGGTTGGCTGTGCGTTGATTATAGGACAGCGAAAGCCAAGTACTGATTTAAAAACAAGTTTGAATGATGCATTGAGGGATTTCAATGTGAGTGTATAATTGATTATAGCAACGATGAAAAGGAGGCGATAGTTTAAATTCATTACGAGCAATCGATTTGAAATTACAGGAATCTGTTTATCCAAAGTCTGTGAGGTGAAATGGTGGGTTTCTTATAAATACCTCAATGGATTCCTTCGGGCGTTCAGTATGTAACGCTTCACATTCATCCAGAAAGCCACAAAGAAATAAACAATTACAGGAGAACCCATCGTAAGAAAAGAGATATAGATAAAATACTTTCGGATGGTAGAACTGGCTATGCCCATGCGTTCGCCAATGGCGGAACAAACTCCAAATACATGCCATTCTATAAAGTAACGGAAGCGGTTCATGCTGCTAATGTAAAAAATAAAATCAAATATACCAGCAATCAGAAGCAAATGCTTGCCTGTTTTTTTGTAAATTTGCAATCCAAAGTTCATTGTTAATAGTTCATTGTTCATAGAAACCCTCCTCGTACTATGAACCATTAACCATGAACCAATCAATTCTTCCACTATCAAACCTATTCGCAATGGCTTTCGACATTGAAATGATTAAGAATCTTTATGCCGGTTTCAGCAGCCGCATAGATGCTGCCCGTAAAGCAGTCGGCAAACCTCTTACGCTTACCGAAAAAATATTGTATACCCACCTTTGGCAAGGCAACGCCACCGGCACATTTGAAAGAGGAAAAAGTTATGTGGACTTTGCACCAGACCGTGTGGCAATGCAGGATGCTACAGCACAAATGGCGCTGCTGCAGTTTATGCAAAGCGGCCGCACAAAAGTAGCAGTGCCCAGCACTGTGCATTGCGACCACCTGATTGAAGCCAAAGTAAACAGCAAAACAGATTTGGACCGGGCAGTGCATGAAAGCAGCGAAGTGTACGACTTCCTGGCTTCGGTAAGTAACAAATATGGCATTGGATTTTGGAAACCCGGCGCCGGAATCATTCATCAGGTTGTTTTGGAAAACTACGCTTTCCCCGGCGGTATGATGATTGGAACAGATAGCCACACCGTAAATGCCGGCGGCCTTGGTATGATTGCCATTGGTGTGGGCGGAGCAGATGCATGTGATGTAATGGCCGGCCTGCCATGGGAACTCAAAATGCCCAAATTGATTGGCGTAAAATTGACTGGTAAATTAAATGGCTGGACTGCTCCTAAAGATGTTATTTTAAAAGTAGCCGGCATTCTTACAGTAAAAGGTGGAACCGGTGCCGTTGTTGAATATTTTGGCGAAGGCGCTACAAACATGAGTTGCACAGGTAAAGGAACCATCTGTAATATGGGTGCCGAAATTGGCGCTACCACTTCCACATTTGGTTACGACGAAAGCATGAGCCGTTATTTAAAAGCTACAGGCAGAGAAGAAATTGCTGCTGAAGCAGATAAAATAAAAGATCATTTAACGGGTGATGCCGAAGTATATGCTTCTCCTGAAAAATATTTTGATCAGGTTATTGAAATTAATTTAAGCGAACTGGAGCCACATTTGAATGGTCCATTCACTCCCGATCTGGCTACGCCCATTTCTAAAATGAAAGCAGCGGCGGAAGCAAATGGCTGGCCTACAAAAATTGAAGTTGGATTGATTGGTAGCTGTACCAATTCTTCTTATGAAGACATCAGCCGTGCCGTAAGTTTGGCGCAACAGGTAAGTGATAAAGGGTTGAA
>JANNAM010000174.1:0-10237 GCA_031384415.1 Bacteroidota bacterium | reverse complement strand
AACAACGAAATTTTGCAACTGGTGGTGTTCTCTGTTTTCTTTGGCATAGCCTTAACTGCCATTGGCAAAAAGGGCGAACCAATTATTCATGCATTGGATTCGTTGGCACATGTGGTTTTAAAAATGGTTACTTATGTAATGTACTTAGCTCCGCTGGGTGTGTTTGGTGCAATGGCTGCCGCAATTGCAAAAAACGGCCTGGGTATTTTATCTACTTTTGGTTTCTATATCGGCTAATTTTATCTTGGCCTTCTTATACTTTGGATACTGTTGCTCTTTGTTGGTTATTTGTTTTTAAAAAACCGGCTGCCGCAATTGTTAAGAAGAATTGCCAGCCCAATGGCAATTGCTTTTAACACTGCCAGCAGCGAAGCCGTTTATCCAAAATTGGTGGAAGAAATGGAACGCTTTGGATGCAAGGATAAAATTGTTTCGTTTGTGTTACCGCTGGGTTATTCATTTAATTTAGATGGCAGTATGATGTACATGACATTTGCCAGTATGTTTATTGCACAGGCATTTAACATTACTTCCATTACCGGCGATGTGTGGCAGCAGATAATAATGCTGCTGGTATTTTTAGTAACAAGCAAAGGTATTGCAGGTGTACCCCGGGCTTCGTTGGTGGTGGTGCTTGCCACCGGTGCCATGTTTGGCCTGCCCCCCGAAGGTGTAGGACTGATTTTGGCAATTGATGTTTTTTGCGATATGGGCCGCACAATGACAAACGTATTGGGCAATGCACTGGCTACCGCTGCTGTAAGCAAGTGGGAAGGACAACTGGAACATCCGTAATTTTATAATCCCTTTTAAACTTAGCAATGTTAGATTTCATTTTCCTCGATTTTAGCTGGACACAATTACTGCAGCCACAATGGTATATAGACAATGGCGGGCTCTTGCTTTTGCTTTTAATAATTTTTGCCGAAACAGGTTTGTTTATCGGTTTCTTTTTTCCCGGCGATTCGCTGTTGTTTGTTGCAGGAATATTCAGTACCAAGCTGGCAGGTTCTTTTAATTTAGATACCGGCAACGATTTTTTCAATTTATTAATCATCGCAGCACTTTGTACCATTGCAGGCATATTGGGCAATACCGTTGGATATATTTTTGGCAGAAGGGTTGGCCCGGCCATGTATAAATGGAAAGACCGCTTGTTTTTTAAGCAGCGCTATCTTCACCAGGCACATGAGTTTTATGAAAAACACGGCGGCGGAGCCATAGTGTTTGCAAGGTTTCTGCCATTCATCCGCACATTTGCACCCATCGTAGCAGGTATTGTGGGTATGGATAAAAAGAAGTTTGCTTTTTTTAATATTATTGGCTGCGTTGCATGGGTAGTATCTATGTTATTTATCGGGCATTACTTAAATGAGTTTGTAAAAAAGCAATTTGGAATTGATCTGGAAAAGCATCTCGAAATTATTGTAATAGCAATTGTGCTGGTAACCACAGCCCCCATTTTAATAAAACTATTCTTTAAGAAAAAGAAAAAGCCGGATGACAACCTTACAATCTAAATCATCTTCCATATTCAGCATTGCAGTAATAGTGGCAGCGCTGGGCTACTTTGTAGATATTTATGATCTGTTGCTGTTTAGTATCACCCGTGTTCCAAGTTTAAAATCTTTAGGACTTAATGATGCCGAAGTATTATCGCAGGGCGAAAATATTATTATGTGGCAAATGGCTGGTTTGTTAATTGGTGGAATTATTTGGGGAATCATGGGTGATAAAAAAGGCAGGCTGAGTGTGTTGTTTGGTTCCATCATTTTATATTCACTTGCAAATATTGCCAATGGGTTTGTTCAAACTGCCGACCAATTTAAAATTATCCGTTTTATAGCAGGCATCGGCCTTGCAGGTGAGTTGGGCGCTGGCATAACATTGGTATCTGAACTTACACCAAAAAATAAAAGAGGCATTGCTACTTCACTGGTAGCCGGAATTGGGTTAACAGGTGCTGTTGTTGCATTCATTATGAAAGAAAACTTTGACTGGCGTACCTGTTATTTTATTGGTGGTGGGTTGGGGTTGTTGTTACTGATTTTACGGATTTCTGTTTTTGAATCAGGAATGTTTCATGAAGTGAAAACCATGAATGTGCAAAGGGGCAATTTCTTTATGCTTTTTAATACCAAAGAGAGACTAAGAAAATATATCTGCAGCATCTTAATTGGTTTGCCCACCTGGTTTGTTATTGGAGTGCTTGTAACTTTTTCAAGCGAATTTGGAAAACAAATGGGTATTGCAGAAAAAATTGATCCCGGCAAAGCAATTATGTATGCATACGCCGCTATTTCCATTGGCGATATATTAGTTGGTTTAATAAGCCAGTGGTTTAAAAGCAGGAAAAAAGCATTGTATCTTTTTTATTTTATTACTGCTGTTTTCATGGTTTTGTTTTTTACAGTTCAATGGAACGGCACTGCTGCAAAAATGTACTGGATTTGTGCAGGCCTTGGTTTTGGAACAGGTTTTTGGGCAATATTCGTTACCATGGGGGCCGAGCAGTTTGGAACAAACATACGAGCAACAGCAGCTACCACCATTCCTAATATGGTAAGGGGAATGCTCACTATTTTAATTTTGCCTTTATTTAAATTATTCCGGGGAATGACAGATTATGTTACCGGCGGCTGGATAACAGCAATAGTGATTATGATAATAACTATAGTTGCAGCAATTTTAACCAGGGAAACTTTCCATAAAGACCTGAATTATGTTGAAGAATAACTCCCGTCCTCTATAAGGGGAAAAGGATAGTTTGACTGGCAGGTACAAAAATATTCGTGTTAATTTGTGTAATTAGTGGCAAAAAAATTCCTCATCATACGGTTTTCTTCCATCGGCGATATAGTTTTAACCACGCCGGTAATCCGTTGCCTTCGCAAAAAAATCCCCGATGCTGAAATTCATTTTTTAACCCGGAAATCTTTTCGTGGCATTGTTTCCGCCAATCCTTATATCAATAAAATACATACACTGGGCGATAGCTTTGAACTGATGCTGCATGAGCTGAAGATGGAAGCATACGATTACATTATTGACCTTCATAATAATGTAAGAACTCTTAAAGTGAAAAGGTATTTGAAAGAAGTAAAAGCATTTTCGTTTTATAAACTCAATGTTGAAAAATATATTTATACCAGCCTTAAAATAAATACACTTCCCAAAAAACATATTGTTGACCGCTATCTCGAAACTGTAAAATCATTTGGGGTGGAAGATGATGGCTTTGGCCTGGATTATTTTATTCCAGACATTGACAGAATAAAAAAGGAAGACATACCAACTCCACACCAGCTTGGATATATTGGAATTGTAATTGGCGCCGCTTTAGGGACAAAAAAATTACCGCTGCATAAATTAAAGGAATTGTGTGCTGCAATCAATCACCCGATTATTTTGCTGGGCGGCAAAGAAGATTATGAAGACGGAAAGCAGATTGCGGCCAATGATGAAATAAAAATTTACAATGCCTGTGGTAAATTCAATTTAAATGAATCGGCAGACCTGGTAAGAAATGCAAAGCTTATTATTACAAACGATACAGGCCTGATGCACATTGCTGCTGCTTTTCAAAAACCCATTATTTCTGTTTGGGGCAATACGGTACCGGCCTTTGGTATGTATCCCTATTACGGAAAAAAATCTGAACAAAATTTTGATGTGATGGAAATAAACAAACTCTGGTGCAGGCCATGCAGCAAAATTGGGTATAAAAAATGTCCACTCGGCCATTTTAAGTGCATGGAAAAAATTGGTGTTAACGAAATCGTAAAACTTGTTTGGTTAAGGCTGAATAAATAATATTTAGCGTTGATTTGGGTTTATAAAATACAATCACCCGGCCCATGAAGTTTATTGTTTTAATTTTTTCTTTCCTTTTTAATCTCTGTGCTGTTGGCCAGTTAAATACAACTGTGGAATGGCGGCCAAAAAGTGCACCTTCAAAAAGTGATACTATCTTTTATAACTACGAAAAAAAATTAGTGTGGGATAATTTCAATGTAAGAAATACTGAACCTGGTGGTGCTGCTGCATTAACAACTGCAGGCTTTGGTTTTGGTGCCGGCTTAAATTCAAGAAATGGCAAGGGAGTATTTTCCATTAATGTGTTTTGCTATTTCTTAAAATCCAGGTCGTGGTATAAAGAAAAGTACAGGAACAGTTATGTACTCACCCACGAACAGCATCATTTTGACATTGCATATATTGGCGCCTGTGCATTTGTAAAAAAAATAAAAGAATCAAAATTTACGCTGGAAAATTATTCAATACTGCTGAACGATATTTATAACGAAGCCTACAACGATATGGAAGCAATGCAGGATGCTTATGATACCGAAACAAAAAATGGCCAGGTAAAAGATAAACAGGAAGCCTGGAACAAAAAGATAGATGATTTGCTGGCCGCTTTATAAATTAACCACCAGCACAGGTATTTTCAATTCGTGCCTTACCGTGTTTACGGTTTCTCCATAAATAAAATCTTTTAAACCGGTGTGTCCATGAGCACCCACCACCAGCATATCTGCATTAATGCCTTTTACAATTCTTACAATTTCTTTTGCCCTGTTTTTATAGCCTAAAAATCCTTCAGCATTTAAGCCACGCTGCTGCAGTTGAAGAACATAGGAATCCATTCTTTCTTTATCACTCCTGCTTTCGTAATCATCGCTTTCATTTCCAAAAAGTTTAGCCGATGCACTTTCTACAATATGAATAAGCAGATAATGCGTTTTTGGATTTCCCTGGCCTAATGAATAAGCCAGCAGCTTTTCATCGTTTTCACTAAAATCTAAAGCGATGGCAATTTTATTAAAAGTCGGGATAGAAAGTTCTTTAATGGTATTTACTTCAGGGTGCATCTGAATAGAAGCGGTGCTTTTTTTATTTTTTGTAATCCACGGATGAAGTACAATGTAAAGCAGCAATGTTATGAAAATTAAACCTGCAAGTATTACCAGCAGCTTTGGCAGCAAAGCATTGCCTTCAAAAACACCGGAGGCTTCATTAACCAGCATTTTTAAATTCAGGATAACAAGTATTGAAGCAATAAGCCATGCAGCAACCTTTACCAATGGTTTTATTGCGTAGGCACCCATTGTTTTTTTATCACTTACAAAATGAATAAGTGGAATAATAGCAAAGCCCAATTGTAAACTCAAAATTACCTGGCTTAATATCAGCAAAGAATCAACATTGTTTTCGCCATAAATAATGATAACAATCAAAGCAGGAATGATAGCAAGCATCCTTGTTATCAATCGCCTTAGCAGCGGATTGATACGTAAACTTAAATAACCTTCCATGATAATTTGCCCGGCCAATGTACCCGTGATGGTACTGCTTTGCCCTGCGGCAATTAAAGCAATAGCAAAAAGTGTTGGCGCAAGATTTCCTAAAAACGCAGGCAGTAACCTATGGGCTTCTTTTATTTCGGCAACCTGCGAATTGCCGGTTTTAAAAAAGACAGTAGCTGCTAAAATTAAAATGGCAGCATTTACAAAAAAAGCAATGTTCAGGGCAATAGTGCTGTCAATGCGGTTAAACTTCAATGCCTGTTTTATGCCGGCATCTGTCCGGTCAATTTTTCTTGTTTGCACAAGGGCGGAGTGTAAATATAAATTATGCGGCATCACAGTGGCGCCAATAATACCAATCGCAATATATAGTGCCTCGTCGGTAAGATGCGTAGGCATAAATCCTGTTACCACTTCGCCAATGTCGGGTTTGGCAAGAATAATTTGAATTAAAAAAGAAATGGCAACCACCGCAACAAGCCCAATGATAAATGCTTCCATTTTACGGATGCCCATTCGTTGCAGATAAAGCAGTAAAAAAGTATCAAGCACTGTTATGGAAACCCCCCAAACCAATGGCAGGCCGGTAAGCAATTGTATGCCGATGGCCATTCCCAGTACTTCTGCAAGGTCGCAGGCGGCAATGGCAATTTCTGCAAGTATGTACAATGCAAAATTTATTGGCCTTGGATAAGCTTCCCGGTTGGCCTGTGCCAAATCCCTGCCTCTTACAATCCCTAATCTGGCAGATAAACCCTGTAACAACAGCGCCATTAAATTGCTCATCAGCAAAACCCAAATTAATGTGTAGCCAAATTTGCTGCCACCTGCAAGGTCGGTAGCCCAGTTGCCGGGATCCATGTACCCAACACTAACTAAATATGCCGGGCCAAGAAAAGAGAATATCTTTCTCCAGCCTGTAGCTTTTTTGGTGGTATCTACACTTGAATGAACTTCACTTAAGGAAGTATCGGGATGAACTCTGTTAATCATAATGAACAAACACATTTTTTGCTACCTGTTCACTAAGGATGCAGGCGGCTTTTTTTAAAACTTTTATTTCTAATGAACCATCAAATTCAAAACGTTTCATCACTTTCAGTTCGGTGCCAATGCCAATGCCGTAATGTTTAAGCATCTCCAGCATTTGTGGATTTTGATTGGTTACAGAACTTACCAACGCATTTTGATTTAACTCCAATGAAGAAAGGTTCAGTTGTTTTAGCTGCGGAATTTTTCCGTTGCTGTCTGGTATTGGGTCGCCATGTGGGTCAAAAGAAGGATTGCCCAAAAAAACTTCCAGCCTTTCAATCAGTTCCTTGCTGCTAACATGCTCCAGTTCTTCGGCAATGGCATGCACTTTATCCCACTCAAAGCCAAGTTTGTTTGCCAAAAAAAATTCCCACAGCCGGTGCTTGCGTACTACGCCCAACGCAATTTTTTTACCATTGTCGTTCAGTTTAAATCCTTTGTAGCGTTCGTATTGCAGCAGTTTTTTTGTTCTTAGTTTTTTAAGCATGTCGGTAACAGAAGCCGGCCGGGTTTGCATTTCAGCAGCCAGTGAGTTGGTGTTAACTGTTCCTGTTTCCTGCTGCAGGTGGTATATGCTTTTGATGTAATTTTCTTCGCTGGTTGTAAAATTCATGTTGCTGAAAATAAAATTTAGACAAATCTAAAAATAATTATTGATATTTTTATTGTTCATAAAAAAAATAGTTATGCGTACAAAAATAAGTTCGGGTTCGCCCTGGGAAGAAATTGTTGGTTACAGCAGGGCTTTAAGGGTTGGTAATATTATTGAAGTGGCAGGCACCACGGCAATGGATGGCGATGTACTAATTGGGAGTGGGGATATTTATGCCCAAACTGTTTTTATTATTCAAAAAATAGAGAAGGCTTTGCAGGAAGCAGGCGCATCTTTGAAGGATGTAGTGAGAACAAGAATGTTTGTTACAGACATTTCGCAATGGGAAGCAGTGGGAAGGGCTCATGGAGAATTTTTTAAAAACATTAAGCCTGTGGCTACGATGGTAGAAGTAAACAGGCTGATCCATAGTGAATTATTGATTGAGATAGAAGCCACGGCCATTTTGCCTGTTTAATAAGAGCAGGCAATTCTGTTTTTACACAACATTTCCAGCATCTGCTGCTTTTCCTTTTTTTCCATTTATATTGCGTCCTCAACAACAAAATTCATTATGAGTTTTTCGTCATTTAAAGTTCCGTATGAGGCAGATGAGCAGTACAGCAAACGCATTGCATACTTCTCTATGGAGTTTGCAGTTCACCAGCCTTTAAAAATTTACAGCGGCGGTTTGGGCTTTTTAAGTGGCTCACATTTGCGTAGTGCTTACGAACTGCGGCAGAATCTGGTGGGCATTGGTATTTTATGGAAGTATGGATACTATGACCAGGCCCGTAACCAGGACCAGACATTGCAGGTGCAATGGAATGAAAAAATCTATAATTTTTTAGAAGATACAGGCATTAAATTTCAGATTGAAATTCATGAGCACCCGGTTTGGGTAAAAGCCTGGTATCTTAATCCTGAAACTTTTAAAAGTGCCCCGCTGTTTTTATTAAGTACCGATTTACCGGAGAATGATTATGTATCACAAACAATTACCCACCGTTTATATGACGCCAATGTGGCCACCAAAGTTGCTCAGTTTATTTTACTTGGTGTTGGCGGTGCAAAGCTGATGGATGAAATTGGTTTCAATCCCGAACAGTATCATTTAAATGAGGCACATGCGGTGAGTTCGGCATTTTATTTAATGAAAAAGTATGGCAGTGTGGCCGAAGTAAAGAAGCGTTTGGTTTTTACTACTCATACGCCTGAAGAAGCCGGCAATGAAAAGCATGATATTTTTCTTTGCGAAAAAATGAGTTACTTCTGCGGAATGAAATTGGATGATGTAAGAAAGATAACCGGTATGGAAGGCGATTTGTTTAATCATTCGCTGGCGGCGCTGCGTTTTGCAAGGCTTGCAAACGGTGTTAGTCAACTGCATGGCGAAGTAAGCAGGCAACTCTGGAAAAAGTATGATGGCATCTGCGATATTAAAGCCATTACCAATGCACAAAACTGGCAATACTGGGCCGATAAGCAATTGTATTATTTTATGAATGAAAATGATGATGAACGCTTTGATGACAGAAAAAAGTTTTTAAAGAAACGTGCCTTTGATATTGTGGCCGACCAAACCGGCAAGCTGATGAACAAAGATGTGTTTACCATTGTGTGGGCACGCCGCTTTGCCGGCTACAAAAGAGCAGAACTGATTACAAGAGATGAAAAAAGATTTGAAGCATTGCTGAGCAGTAAAAAATATCCTGTGCAGATTATTTGGGCCGGCAAACCTTACCCGGTTGATCACCCCGCCATCAGCGATTTTAATAACCTGGTTTACCTGAGCAAGAAATATGATAATGTGGCTGTTTGCACTGGTTACGAACTGGGCTTAAGCAAACGCCTGAAGCAGGCATCGGACCTTTGGCTGAATAACCCAAGGGTGCCAAGAGAAGCCAGCGGCACCAGCGGCATGACGGCTGCCATGAACGGCGCAGTAAACTGCAGCACCAACGATGGATGGATTTGCGAATTCATCAATCATGGCAACAATGGGTTTGTGGTTCCACCCATTGATTACAGCAAAGTAAGTGTTCATGAGCAGGATCAGTATGATATGAACGAACTGTACGACATTTTAGAAAACCAGGTGCTGCCGATGTATTACGATAACTACGAAAACTGGCGGCAGATTACTAAAAACGGTATGAGAGATGTTCGCTGGCAGTTTGACAGTAACCGGATGGCGAAAGAGTATTACGATATTTTGTATAAATAAATTGAAAAGACAAAGCCGCAAATTTTTTTGTGGCTTTTCTTTTTGCTAAAACTTTTGTGTTAGCTGTGTTGTGCCGTTGGGCACAAAAGATTGGTAGAAAAAAGAGTCGGGTGTTTTGGCGTGCCGTAGGTACGCAAGGATTTATAAAATCTTTCGTGCCTACGGCACTTAAATGCACTTATTTTATTTTTTCTACCAATCTATTGCTCCGATGGAGCAAAGAGAAATTTTATAAGGGTATGATTATTTCTTGAAAAATAAGCCCTCTTTTTGTTTCAATCCATTCCAATGGCAATTTATACCAGCCTTAATACATGCTTTACCATTTGTCATGGTTGATGCATTGTAATAAGTATTTGCATGCAATCTTTGTGTGGTAATTTATTTACAATGAAAATTCTTACCGATACAATTGTTTTATTCCTGTGTGGTTTTATCCTCAGTAATTTCAATACTTCGCCTCCCGTAGCATAATTTTTATTTCGGCTTAGATGAAACAAGGGGCTTTAATGTTGCCAATTGGTATGCAGTACAAGTGAGTGACACAACGATGCTGCTCAAATATTACATGCCCGTAAAAAAAACTTTGTTTATCATTAGTGGAAATCTTTTAGCAGGTCATAACAGCATAATATTTACTTTCATTTTTAAACCCTTGTAACATGGAATCTCATGAACTCATCAAATGGGGATTGATAATTGGTATCCCTTTATTTATTTTATTATTTTACAAATTTATCCTTCGTGTTTTTTTTGGCGTGGTGATAGTGCCCGAAGATAAAATTGGATTGGTAACAAAAAAGTTTGTACTGTTTGGTAAGCAGCAGTTGCCTGAAGGCCGCATTGTGGCAACCCTGGGCGAAGCTGGTTTTCAGGCGCAAACACTGCCGCCAGGTATTTATTTTGGTAAATGGATATGGCAGTATGAAATTAAGTTTCAGCCATTCACCATTATACCAACCGGGCAATTGGGGCTGGTGCTTGCAAAAGATGGCGCCGAACTGGAAACCGGTTCTATCCTCGGCAGAAAAGTTGAGTGCGATAGTTTTCAAAATGCAGAAGCCTTTTTAAAAAATG
>JANNAM010000153.1:0-9712 GCA_031384415.1 Bacteroidota bacterium | reverse complement strand
ACATCGCCTGTTAAAAGCTGGCGCTTAAAATCGAATGTCTGCACTGTCCACACAAATTTTTTATCGCTGCCATCTGCAAAACTTAGCTGCGGCTGCCAGATAAACTGTGTGGTGCCCAGCACTTCTTTGTCGAGCAAAGGCTGGTTGCTGCGTAATGCCTGCATGGGAGTTTGCTCCTGCAGCACTTCAAACACCTGCACCCTGTATCGCAATGCTTCCAGCGGTTTGGGTACAAAAGCCGTCCAGCGGAAAGTAATGGCGGTTTGTGCTGCTGCCGCAGGCAAAACTGCTTCGTTAGCAGGTGCAATTAAAACGGGCAGTTGGGTTGCAGCAAGATAAAATACCCTTGTTCTTTCTGCACTTAAAGCAATGGGCAGCGAGGTAGAATCTAACCTTACTATTACCTGGTAATTGCCGGTGGGCAATTTGCCTGTGCTGTTTATTTTATTTTGATAACTGCCAGCAAAAACCAATGCCTGCATATTAAATACATCGGCGGCAGAAAATATGGTAGTGCCACTGCTTACTGGTTTTATAGTTGCTCTTAGCATGTCGGTTGTGGCAACTGTGGTGCCGTCAGTTGTTTTAATTACTGTATTAATTTTTACATTTTTTACAAACGGCCCTTGCGGCGATTGCATCACCATCAGGTTCAGCACAGGCCCTTTTGTTCCCCATTCGCTTACTGTGGCAACATAGTTTGGGTTGGGCGTTAGAATAAGGGTTAATGGTTGTGCTTGTGCAAATTGCATTGCAATAATGGTAGAAATGAGTATGGTTATTTTTTTCATGATGTATTTTTTTAAGCCCCCTCAAACTCCCCCGAAGGGGGAGCTTTAAGAGTCTGCTGTTTTAAAGAAAATTATTTTAAACATTCATTTTATTTCCAGCGGTAAATTAATCCTGTTCTTAAAGTGCTTTCCAAATAGTTGGCACCGTTGGGAACTATTTCGTTGCCGTATTTAAAATAATTGGTTGTCATAAATGTGTTCCAGTTTACTTTTTTGCTGATGGCATAATCTATGTTCATGCTGGCAATAAAATTATTGTTGCTGGTGAACGAACCATTTTTACCCAGTGTGTATTGCAGTTGCCCACGCAGGTTCAGCTTGTCTTTTGCCAGCGGCACACCCAGGCCGCTGCTTAGGGTTACCAACTGCGTTTTAAAGCCTGTTATTTTATTTAAAAAATACATTACACTAAAATCGGGTGTTATTTTTTTGGTGAAGTAGGTAGGTATATAAGTCAGCAAGGCCGTATGTGTGTTGTTGTGTGTTACAGTAACAATGTTACCGGGGTTGGTGGTGGTGGTTTCATCGTACTTGCTGTAGCTGTAACTAAAGCTGAGCATGTTGCTCATTTTTGTATTGCTCCAGGTGTAAGTGGGGTTGATGCCAATATCGTTGCTTACATTTCTTACAGATGGAGAAAAACCTACTACACCATTGGTATTAAAACCAAAATTATTGTAGCTCATGTTCAGGTTCCAGCGGTCGTTAAACTGGGTAAACCAGTTGAGGTTACCAATAAATTGTTTGGCCCTTGTGGTGGTGTTGCTCATGTTGTTTACCCTTTGCCCTATACTGGCTACCACGTTCATCTTGTAAGCGCTGTTTTTATCTTTCCATGCGTTGAACCTTGTGTTCACTGTTACATCCAGTCTGTCGGCCTGCTGATAAGGATAACCCATGGTAAAGAAACCAGCACCCAGGTATTTTCCTTTTAAGCCAATATCAAAATTGGTTGACTTTTTACCGAAGGAAGCCGTGGCCGCATAATCTTTTTTACTATTGGTATAAGAAGTAATAAAAGGTTTTAATGATTTTACCCCACCTGGCACCGATGGCAAGGCAATGGTTAAATTATCGGTGTAGATACTTTGTGCAGCTTCCAGTTCTGTATAAAATCCTTTTTTAAAATAAAGATTGCTCAGCAGGCTCATTACAAAACCTTCCTGCGGATTAGGCGCCGGAATCGGCAAAGGTGTTGGCGTTACGCTGTTAGGAAAATCTTTTCCCTTGGCTGCACTTAAAGCCACTTTATATTTCCCTTCTTTTTCTTTTCCAATTTGCGCCATCCAGTTGCTGCGTTTGTAAGCACCGGGTGTTTGCCCTGCCACAAAATTTACGCCCTGCTGCGATGTGCCGGTAAAAAATTTTATGATGTAGCCCTTAGGTTTTAAATCGAAGCCGGCACCAAACACACCAACATCGCCGGTGCTTAGTTCGCTGTAGTTTAAATACTGTGTGCCCAACTGCAGCTCTGCCCATTTGTATTTTGGATTAATGGAAAAACTGTTCATTGGGTTGGTGATGTACTGCATAAAACTCTGGTGGCCGATTGCGCCAATGCCAGAGTAAGGCCCGGCAAAATTGGTGGGCTTGGTAGCAAAATTAAAATTGAACGGCAGGCTGAAGTTTTTGCCAATCTTAATTTGCGGCGCAATATTAAACCTTACCTGGTTCCATGGGCGGCGGGCAGAGTAACCTGTCCACCCTGCAGGTTTACGGGTTAGGCCATAGCCTTCGTAAGTAACTCCCATTGAACCGGTGACGGTAACCGGGGGTTTAGTTTTTTGTGCAGCTGCATTTAAGCTAATAAAGGCTGCTGCAAAAAATAAAAGTGGTTTCATTATCTTATTCATTGGTAGTTAAGTTTTGAGTTATTTTAATTTTTAAAAGTTTGCAATTTTTTTATTCGACTGCTGGTAATCTCCAAACAAGTCGCAGAGTTTTCTTATGTCGGCTATATTGGTAAAATTGTTATTGCTTACCACCGCAATCATGGTGTTTTCTTTTGGCAGCCTTATTAAAATACTCCTGCTGCCTGCCCACCATCCGGTATGGTAAATCATTTCGTTGCCATTGCTGGTTACTACTTTCTTCCAGCCGAGTCCATAATTGCTGGCAAAAGGAGTTAGCGGACTTGTTGGTGCGTATGCCAAATCAAGGGTAGCTTTTTTAAAGAGCTTGCCGCTGCGTAATGCCTTATCCCATTTCTTTAAATCCTGCACAGTGCTGTAAACACATTTGTCGCCTGTAATAAGATCTAAATACCTGAGCGAATAAATCTTTCCATTTTTATAATAAGATTTTGTTGCCCTTGCATAATTATCAGCCCCCAGCACATAGGTATCATTCATTTGCAAAGGCTTAAAGAAAGTGGTGGCTAAATAATCTTTATACAACTGGCCGCTCACTTTTTCTATGATAAGAGAAAGCAGTGCAAAGTTGGTGTTGGAATAATCGAACACTTTACCCGGTGTATTGATAAGCACTTTAGATTTATTGGCCGCAATAAACTGCAGCAAATCCTGGTTGGTTAAATTTTTATTTTTATCCCAGTCCGATTCATCCATAAACTTCAGGTAATCTTCCAAACCACTTTTGTGGCTTAGCAGCATTTTTATTGTGATCTCCGGCACAGGAAATTGGGGTAAATATTTTACCACTGCATCATCCACACTTAACTTACCTTCTTCCATCAGTTTTAAAACAGCCATGGCAGTAAATGTTTTTGTAACCGATGCCAGGTCAAAAGCAGTATGGCTGTTAACAGAGTCTTTAAAGCTTACATACTTTTCGTAAACGATGGTATCATTTTTTGAAACCAGTATGCCGCCGTTAAAATCGGGAGGTATAATGGTTGCCAAAACAGAATCCACATTAGGTGGTTTGGGCTTGCCATCAGTAATTACAACCGGGCAGTCAAAACATTCAGGGTCTATTCCATCGGGCTTCACATTTATCCTGAAAGAACAAACACATTTTTGTTTGCCGCAAACAGCAGTAAGTGTAACTGAATACTGGCCGTAAGCAGGAAACTCAATGGTTTCATTCAGCGCTGCTGTAAGGCGTGTGTAAATAACCTGGTTTACCTGGTTGTAAACAACAATTTCATTTTTTATAGATGCACAATTGCCCTGGCAATGATACACACCCGATAAAACGTAAGGCGTATTAATAAGGTAGCCGGTTAATGTGCTGCCGCATAAAATCTGGTTACGTGGTTTTGCAATGCCCGGTTTTTTGGGCACCAGGTAAAGGCTTGTCCAGTTGTTGCCTGCGTTGCATTTGCAGGCAGGGTCATCGTTTGTATTTTCCTGGCAAAGCGAAGTTTCGCACCTGTTGCAGTCTTCATCAATCAGTGTAAGTTTGATGCAATATTTATCCAGCAGCAGTTTGCATTTATCTTTTAACGAACCGGGCAATGATAATTGAAAAGGTATTGTGTAAGTACCAGGCTGCAGCATGGTTCCATTTTTCCAAACTAATTCGCCGTTGCAATTATTTACGGCAGCATTTGGTGGAACACTTGTGTTGGTATAATTATTCCATAATAATGTACCCAAAGGCTGATTGGCATTTGCAGGAAATAAACAACCACGTTCTACAGCAGTTAATTTGCAGTTGTTGCAGGATGTATCGCTCCATCTGTATTTTACATCATCTAAACTTATCCTTACTTCTGTAACTGGTTTTAAAATAGTAAATGTTATGCTGCCACTGTTTAACTGGTAAGAGCCGGCAGAGGTAACAGTTGCATTGCCAGTTATAGAACCACTTTTCAAAATTTCTTTACACTGGCCGCAGGTGTCGTAGCAGTTCTTAATAAATAAATCATAAGAAGCCGATGTATCTGCACAGGTTGTATTGCCCGAAATAAATGTTACAATGCCCACCAGATGATGCATACCAAGCGAAAGAGTTCCTATTGGAATTGGTACACCGGGAGCAGCAGGATGCGGCAGTAATGGAAAGCCATTGTCTAACCAGTTTACATTATAAATTCCGGCTACTGTTTGCCCTGGCTTTAAACCAAGCGGCGGCATTATTTTAGCCGTATCATTCATGCAGATTGTATCGCAGCCCTGCGGAAACAATGCAGTGGATGGCCTGGGTGAAACAGTTACTACATTAGATGCTGCACTGCAGCCATTTGATTTATCAGTTCTGATAACACTATAATTACCGCTGCTGAATGCGCCGGTTATTTGTCCGCTTGTTCCATTGTTCCATGCATAAAAACTACCATTGTCAACCGGGGGATAATTTGTTGTTTGCAAAAAATTAAAAGGCCCGGCGCAGGTTCCGTTGGTTGCATTGATTGATACAGTTGGTGCAAGAGAAACAAACACACAAACACTGTCTTTTGCAGTACACAATGAAATGGTGTTGGTTACAGTAACTTCAAACTGGTAAATGCCCACGGCATTAACTGTTGCTGTCGCAAACTGGCTGTTTGCACCTGCAATTGTAACAGTGCTTCCCAAAGGTTTTAAAATTGTTTGCCAGTGATAACTGAAAGGCCCCCAGTTATTCATATTGGCAGCAAGGTTAATTATTGCGGAATTTGTATTGCTGTTAAAACATGCTACAGAGCCAGTATTAATATTTGCAATTGCTTTTTGTTTATAAAAAACATAATAGCCTTTTGAAACACCTTCACAGCCACCATTATTGCTGGTAACAGCCACATGATATTTTCCGGGGATGCCGGTGGTATAACTTGATGTGTTTGCACTCAATATTGCCACGCCATCTTTATACCATTGGTAAGTTTGAAAAGTTGCCGGGGTTACATTGAATACCACAACAGAGCCAGGGCAAATAAGTGTATCGGGAGTGTAGGTAACATTAACAACCAATGGAGGAAGAATAGTTATTGTTTTTGTTGCTGTTGCCTTGCATCCTCTTTCATCAGTAATAGTTAAGGTAATTGTTTCAGATGGTGGCGCAACAGCATAAATGTGTTCGGTTGGTTTCAGCATGCTGGTAAATCCATCGCCAAACTGCCAGTAGTAACTTAAATTATTTGGAACAATGGGATCGCTTGTGCTGAATGTGGCCGATGTTCCTGCACAAACAGTGCTGGGTCCGGAAATGGTTGCTGTTGGCAACATTATATGAACCGGCAGTGAATATGATTTGGTACACAGGCCATCAGTTACAGTAAGCGTTACTATGTAAGTGCCCGATTGAGTATAGGTAAAAACTGCATTGTGATTTGCATCTGTTGTGTGTGTACTTGTGCCTGTAGAACTCCAGGTATAAGTAAGATTGATAGCCGGTACAAAAGTAGTTTGGTTGGTAAGCGTTACACTTGCACAGTCGGGGAAATTATAAGAGGTGTCAAATTTGGGAACAAAAGGCACAACTATCTGCATTTTTTTTGAAACTGTGCAGCAACCTTTGGGACCCTGAATACATCCAGTAACATTAATCCAGTATGTTCCGGCGTATTCATAATTATGAGTTACAGCATTGCCCGATCCAAAGTAACCATCGCCAAAAGACCAGACAGTATTGATAACTGTGCCAGGATTCCATGTTATTGAAAAGTTGTAAGGGTTACAATCGGATTTGATGATGTTTGCTGTTGCTGTTGCAGTGCAATCAGGCCCCTGACAAGGATCTTTTATTACATGAATCAAATTTGAAGAGTCGCAACATTGTGTTCCTTTCATACATATTTTAACCCAGTATAATCCTGGTGCAGTTACTGTAAGAAAGGGTGAATTTGTTCCCACCACTACATTTGTGGTTGGAGTAATTTGTGAATACCATGTAAAATCATACAGGGCTGATGTGGCAGCAACACTATTTATAAATGAATTTATCTGTAAACTAAAAGGAGGAAGACAGGGATAAACCGTTGGCCCATCAGCAACAATTGTTGCCACACCTGCAAATTCTTTAGGTACATAAAAAGTTGCTGCTGTATAACATGCACCAGCCCCTGTTGGAACAACTTTATAGATGCCCGGAGAAAATATTTGCAATGAAGTGGTGTTGCCGGGAATTAAAACACCATTGAGATACCAATTGCAAACTGTACTTGAAGGCAACCCAGTTGCGGTAAGTGTTGCACCGGTTGTTGAACATAAAACTCCCGTTTTTGTAATGGTTATATTTCCAGAACTGATAACAGTTACAGTGTATGTCATGGGACCTGCACAGGTAGAAATAATAATTGTTTCTGTTCTTACAGGTTGCGTACTGCTGCCATGCCATAATATCTGCACCTGGTTAGTTCCCTGGCCGCTTTGTATTGTTCCGCCGGTTGATGAACTTCCCAAACTCCAGGTGTAACCACCACTGGGAATATTGCCACCTGTTATCTGATAAATTGATTCAGCATCCATACAAACATCTGTAGGGCCTGATGGCGTGCCATTTGATAGTGCAGGTATTGTAAGGCTGTTGGTTGCTGAGCATCCATTTAAAAAATAATTTACTGTTATTGTATGTGCAGTATTTGCACTCCATGAAACCAAAACAGCATCTCCATAGTTCTGCATTATTGTTCCGCCTGATGGAATTGTCCAGTTAAAATTTCCTCCGGGAACACTTGCTGTAGCACTGTACATAATAGGTGTTCCGGGGCATTGAGGCAATGCAGGATTGATGGCTACTGTTGGTTGTGGATTTACCTGAACTAAGTAAGTTGCCTCCGATGTACAAAAGTTTGGTAATGATGCTGCATTTAATACAGCTTTTACCTGGTAAACTCCGCCAACGCTCCAGGTTTCAGTTAAAGTTGGAGATGCCGCTGCAGTATTCGGCGGTGCAAATCCTGTTGAAGGAGTGATGGTCCACACAGCCTGCGGTGCTGTTGCAGGTGGACCCAATAAAAATGTTTGGCCTGTTTGTGTACAGAACTGAGCGTTTCCTAAAATGCGTAATTTGGGTTTTACTTCCACTACTTTAGATGAGCTTCCGCTGCATACCGTATTTCCTTTTCCGCTGGTTGGGTTATAATAATCGCATTTGATTGTGTAGCTCGTGCCTTCAATTGCACTTGACCAGTCAACACTAATAGCATTTGTATTAATGCTGTTACCATTAATTGTCATTGCTGGTGTAATTGTCCAGTTATAAAAAACACCGGGCATAACAGGCAGGCTGTAAGTGCCCTGGCTGCCCACACATACTTTTACACTTCCCGAAATGGGCATGTTGTTATAAAGAACCGGCACTTCTAAAGTTGCCGTATTGCCGCAGCCTCCGCCGCAGTTTCCGGATAAAGTTATTGTTGGCAAACCGGTCAACGGTGGATTATCCCAAATAACTTCAATACATGGCTTGCTTTTATTTGCAGCGCCACCAACTATGTGGCCACCATTCACCTGCCAGTTAAGTGAGCTGCAGTTTCCGCCAGCACAATACTTTACTTTTTCGCCCACACAAATCATTTTATTGCAATCGGTAATTATGCTGAGGCCTTCTTTATCACTTACAGTTATTGTTTGATAATAAATACTGCTGCACGGAGATACACTGTCTGGCTTAACGTCCTGAGGATATCCCGGTGGCGAATATCTTGTTGAACATTGTTTAGAAACAGTTAAGCTGATAATTTTAGTACCGGCACTGCTGTATCCATGTGGCGGTGGATTTTGTAAAGTACTGGTAGTGCCATCACCAAAGTCCCAAAAATATTGCGTGCCGCCTATAGAAAGATTGGTGAATGATACAGGAGTATTTCTGCAAACATTGGAAGAAGGTGCAACAGTAAAAAGTGCATTGGGCCCGTCCACAAGGCATGCTTTATAAGATAATGTTTGTTTACAGCTTCCATCGGGATTAGATATCGAAACAATAATTTTTCCCTCCGTTCCGTTGCCCCATTTAACAGTAATATCACTCTGGGTTGTGGTTAAAGGATTTGCCAATACCACACCAACTGAATTAATCATATCGCCCCCAATTACCTGCCATTGATAAGTAAAACCAGCTAAGCCACCCGGCACCACAAAATACTGGTGTACCCCGTTGCGGCAGGCTACGGTATCTTCTTTTTCCCCATTATAACCAACAGGGCTTTTGGGGCCGCAGTTGTCACAAATTTTCCTGTCCGTTTTAATTTCAAAATTGGGGCAGCAGTCTTTCTGTGCTTTTATCCCAACAGACGAAAGCAGTAAAAAGGAGAGTATATAAATTATCTTTTGCATTGCAGTTTTTTAAATTTTTAATTTGAATGATAGCTGTACCAAACTAATTTTTCGCAGGTTTTACAGTTGGCATCTGTAAAGCTGTACCTGATACAAATCTTTCCCCTGCGTGGGCATTTTTTTCCCTTTATTGATTGAGGCAGCGCAATCACCATGTTTAAATTGAGTGTACCCTGCTGGTTACAAAACCACATTATTTTTTTTGATGGAAACATGGCTGCATTGTTATCGGGAGAACCGGTGAGCAATGTGCCGCTGTTCCATGATGCAGTATTTAATGGAATAAAATGCCATGCATTATTTTGCGTAGCCGGGTTGCATTGCAAACAGGAAGTGTCGGCAGCTTCTTCATTAAAGAAAACCAGCTCGGCAGTAATTTTTGTAATGTTCTTAGGGCTGATGTTAAACTGCTGCGCCACATTAATGTTGCCGGCGGCTGATACATTTACATTACTTGCTTCGGTTTTTATTTTACTTTTTGTGGAATCATTGCAATAATCGCAGGAGTTGCAATTGGGGAGGCTGTCTAATTTTACGGGCAGTTGCTTATCGCAGTTGCCATCTTTAAATGCGATGGAACCATCCACTAAAAAAGAAAGCGATGTGCCCGAAGCGCCATGCACTTCAAAAGAAATATTTACTTCCTGCCCTGCATTGATGGGGTTAACAGAAGAAGGCGTTAAATGACTAATGGTAAAAGAACCTGAAGGAGATGCCTGAACATAATTAGTGCCCGTAAGATTATTTGAAAGGCCGGTC
>JANNAM010000127.1:0-26026 GCA_031384415.1 Bacteroidota bacterium | reverse complement strand
AAACGCAGCGAAAGCGAATACGACACATTTGGAGTTGGGCATTCCTCCACTTCCATTAGTGCAGCGCTGGGCATGGCAATGGCAGCAAAATACAAAGGCGAAAACCGGAAAAGCATTGCCGTAATTGGCGATGGTGCCATGACGGCCGGCCTTGCATTTGAAGCAATGAATCATGCCGGTGTTGCCGACAGCGATGTACTCATTATTTTAAATGACAATTGCATGAGCATTGACCCCAACGTGGGTGCATTAAAAGAATACCTTACCGATATTTCTACTTCGCCAACTTACAATAAGGTAAAAGATGAAGTGTGGAACCTGCTGGGCAAACTGCCTGTTGGTAAAAACTTCAGCCGTAATATGGCGCATAAATTAACCGACGGCGTAAAAGGAATGGTAAGCAGCAGCGCCAATTTATTCGAATCATTAAAACTTCGCTACTTTGGTCCCATTGACGGGCACAACATTACCAAACTGGTAGATACATTGCAGGATTTAAAAAATATTCCCGGTCCCAAGATTCTGCACATTGTTACCGTAAAAGGCAAAGGATATGATTTGGCAGAGAAGGACCAAACCAAGTGGCATGCCCCGGGGTTGTTCGATAAAATAACCGGGCAAATTCAAAAGAAAACTTTTGAAATGCCGCAGCCAATGAAATACCAGGATGTATTTGGCCACACAATTGTGGAGCTGGCAGAGAAGAATAAAAAAATATTTGGCATTACTCCGGCCATGCCTTCCGGGTCTTCTTTAAAATACATGATGGAGAAAATGCCTCACAGGGCTTTTGATGTAGGAATTGCAGAGCAACATGCTGTAACAGTAAGTGCCGGTATGGCTACGCAGGGCATGAAAGTGTTCTGCAATATTTATTCTTCCTTCATGCAAAGGGCTTATGATATGGTGGTGCATGATGTGGCCATTCAAAAACTGCCTGTAATATTTTGTTTAGACAGGGCAGGCCTTGTTGGCGATGACGGCCCAACACATCATGGTTGTTATGATATTGCTTACATGCGCTGCATACCCAACATCATTGTGAGTGCGCCAATGAATGAAAGGGAATTGCGTAATCTTATGTACACGGCTCAATTGGAAGACATGAATTTGCCCATTGTAATTCGTTATCCAAGAGGCGAAGGCGTGATGCCCGATTTGCAAAAAGATACAATGGCAGAAAAATATCCTTTTGAAAAAATAACTATTGGTACTGGAAGAAAGTTGAGAGACGGAGATGATATTGCCATTCTTTCCTTTGGTCATCCGGGCAACTTTGCATCATCGGCAATACGTGATGTAAAAGCAGAAGGCATCAATCCTGCACATTACGATATGCGTTTTGTAAAACCACTGGACGAAGCAATGCTACATGAAGTGTTCAGCAAGTTTAATAAAATAATTACTGTAGAAGACGGAACGGTAGTAGGTGGCTTTGGCGCTGCTATTTTAGAATTTATGAATGAGCATGGCTATAAAGCCGATGTAAAAATACTCGGTATTCCCGACCGCCTGGTTGAACACGGCACTCCCAAACAATTGTATGAAGAAATTGGAATTGATGCCAATACAATTGCTGAAGTACTCCGGGAAATGAGTACAATAAAGATTGAGCAACTGGTAAAATAGTTTTTATTTTCTTTAACATCATCTCCAGAAATTTTTGTGGAAACAAAAACGTTAGGCATCTAAGCCCAACACAATCCCTCCATGAAATTTTTAAAAAAACTCACCGCAGTCATGCTGCTAATGGCAGCTGCCACAACAGCATTAGGATATTTTTTCTGGTACAAACCAACATTTACACATCATCCCAAAGACTTTTCTTTAGCTTCGAAAAGGAACAACAACAGTAAGCCCTTTTTTGTAAAGATGAAAACAAATGCTGCTTCAATAAAAGAATATGCCAGGGCAAATAATTACAACACTACTTATTGTTTCATGGTTGATATGCACATAGTTTCAGGTAATCAGCGTTTCTTTATTTATAACCTTCAAAAAGATTCTGCAGAGCTTGGTGGTTTGGTAGCTCATGGTAGCGGTTCCAGCAGAGGCGAAGATGATTTATACTTTTCCAATACTCCCAACAGCAACTGCACATCGCTGGGTAAATATAAAATTGGTAAATCTTATTTCGGAAAATTCGGGCTGGCTTATAAACTTTATGGGTTGGATAAAACCAACAGCAAAGCATTCGAACGTTTTGTTGTGTTGCATGCCCACACTTGTGTGCCCGATGCAGCAATTGCTCCGCTCACTATATGCGAAAGCTGGGGCTGCCCTACGGTAGCCCCAGCTTTTTTAACCGAACTGAAAAAGTATATTGATAAATCAACAAAACCAATCCTGCTGAATATTTATTATTAAGACAGGTTCATGGGCACTTCAATGGCCAGCAGTTCTGCATTTTCATCTGCCACAATTGAAAAGCTGTCGGTTTCCGAAATGCCAAGTGCATCTCTTTTTTTAAGGGTAGTTCCATTTACTTTTATCGAACCGCTGATGTTTACCAAAAAAACACCATTGCCTGCAAAAGCATTTTTATATTCCAGTTCCTTTCCTGCTTCTAATTTGGTTAAAGAAAATCTTGCATCCTGGTTTATCCATAAAGCTTTATCAGCTTCTATTGGAGAAACCACCGTTTGCCATTTGTTCACCCTTTCAGTTACATCAAATTTTTTTTGGTCATACCTGGGCGTAATATTTCTTTCTTTAGGAAAAACCCAGATTTGGAAAAGCGTAACAGGTTCTGTTGCCGACGCATTGGCTTCAGAATGTTGTACACCGCTGCCGGCACTCATAATCTGAACATCCCCGGCTTTAATAACTCCTTCGCCGCCGGTGCTGTCCTTGTGCTTTATTGCCCCCGAAAAAGGAATGGTTACAATTTCCATATTGTCGTGCGGATGTTTTGGGAAAGCGCCGCCTCCACCAATAAAATCGTCATTTAAAACCCTTAGTAACCCAAAATGTACCTTCTCCGGGTTGTGGTAGTTGCTAAAACTAAAATAGTAATTTGGTTTAAGCCAGCCATAATCTGCTGAGCCTCTTTCGGCTGCTTTGTGCAATATTGTTTTCATTTTAATAAATTTAATGTTTAAACATCAATTTTAATACCAAATCTTATTACTGCCAAAATTGCAAAATGGGTTGTAATTATTACAGGTAAAATCAGTTCAGATTAACAGGGGTTTCTCCCGGCAGAGAAATAAGCACATCTTCTTCCCTTTGTTCGTTGTATTCAATAATGAAATTGTTTCTTCCCTCGCCGGTAAGAATGGTAAGGTATTTTTGCTGTATCAGTTCCAGCATATTCAGAAACAAGAAGATGGCGTGAATGCGGTTTTCGCAGACATCAAATATTTTTTCAAAAGAGAGAGTTTTTTCTGTACGGCAAATGTCGAGCATATAAGTTCGGCTGCCTTCCATTGTGTAATTGTACTGTACAACAGTATGAACGGGCCTGTTGTTTCTGTCTTGCAGTTTCAATATCACTTTTTCAAAAGCCTTCATCAGCTTAAAAAGTGTTACAGTTTGAATTTCGGTTCCTTCGCCGGCTTCTTCACCAATTAAGGAAAGTTCTTTTTGCAAATTGCCTCTTTTCATCATCAGCATTCGCTGTGCTTCCATCTCGGCCATCTTTGCCGATGCTTCTTTAAATTTCTTATACTCCAGTATTTTGTCAATCAGTTCCTGGCGGGGGTCAATTTCGTTTCCGTCTGCATCCAGTTCTTTACGGGGTATCAGCATCTTGGCCTTAATCCGCATTAGGGTGCTTACAAATAAAATAAATTCACTGCTAAGCTCTATGTTCAGTTTTTCGGTACTGTGTATGAAAGTTAAAAAATCGTTGGTGATTTTTGTGATGGGAATATTGTAAATATCCAGTTCATCTCTTTCTATAAAAAATAACAGCAGGTCAAACGGGCCTTCAAACTGATCAAGCTTTATCTGGTATGTTGTTGTGTTCAATTTCCTGATTTAGTATGTTGTAAAAAAAAACTCTCCCGCCAAAGGCAGGAGAGCAAATTTATTAATTAGTTGAGATAAATTACTTTTTGATACTGAAACCAACACCCAATGTGGACAACATTTGTAAACCTACGCTGCGGTTTGCAGTAGAGTAGGCTTTGTTATTGGGTTGTTTAATATCATCATCATACATTACATCAAGGTTATACTTTACTTTAACCCATTTGTTTACATTGAATGATACTTCATTGGTGATAAACCAGTCAAAATTTACAAACCTGCCGGGTAAAGCATCTTTGTAAGTAGTAACATAATTGCCAAACATTTCAGCCCTTCCTTTGTAAGAAATGTTTTTCATTACTTCAAAATTAAGGCTTGCTACTGCTAATAAACCAAAATCGCCTCTGTGTTGCTTATCGGGAGAAACATTGTACAAACGAGCCAAAGGATCTTCAACAGTTCCTTTGTAGATACCACCCTGAGCCAAATAGCTATAAGGTTGGTTGGTTACAATTGTCCAGCGTGCAGTTAAAGGACTCATGTATAAATTAAAGTTTTTAGAAGGCCTGTAGTTTACACCCAGGAAACTTGAAGTAACATAAGCAGGGGAGAAAAACCCTGACCTTCTTCTTTTAGTGCCTGTTTCCCCTAAATAATTGTAGAAATATCCATCAGAAAATTGAGTACGCAGTTGTAAACGGCTGCCCCAGCTCCATTTTTTCCATTGTTTGGGGGTTATCAGAAGCCTTGTGCCAATTTCTAAACGGTCGTTTAATTTTGTAACACCAGTTTTAGAAGTATTTAAAAGGCCATAAGCAGCACTGAACCAATTGGTCCATTCTTTATTTTTCCATTTGTTAGTAGCCCATGCATCAAGCGTACCTAATGCAGACATGGTGAATTTGTCGCTACCGGTTGTGTACCAATTGTTGTTCCCTACCTGGGTAAGGCCGGCATAAAAACTTGCTCCTTTTGTCCAGGTGCCTTTTACGGGGGCTTTGGATTTAAGCTTTGTTTTGGAGGTTTTTTGTGCAAACAAAGAAACACTCATAAGCACAGCTAGAGATAAAATCAAAAATCTTTTCATGTTAGTTTGGTATTTATGTCAAAAACAGTAACTCCGTCATTTTGAGGAGTCAATGCGAAAATAGGATTTATTTTTTAGAAAAGAAACTTAGGAACTTAAAAATCTTTACAAATTGAGTGTAAGTCCCAGCCCCATAATTTCTTTAATCTGAACCTTTTTTATTACATCATCATCATATATCATATCTAAGCTTAGGGTACTGCCAAGCCATTTGTTGAATTTCATAGCCAGCAGGTTGGTAAAGAACAGGTCAACATTCTGTGGATTTCGCTTGTAATTACTGAATAAATCGAGCCTGGTAGTGTATATTGCCCATTTTGCAAGCGGCTGTTGATATTTGGCAGTAAGATAAGAACCCAATTCGTTATACATTTTCTTATAGGCCGGTACACCAAATTTTTCAAGTGCATAAAAATCGCCGTCTTTTTTTATAAGCCAACGGGTTGTAAGCGGTGAAACAAATACTGAAAAACGGCTGTTGGGCCTGAAATCGAATCCCACTGATACCAGTAATTTGCCCGGAGCCAGGAAATTAGAGAGTTTAGTCCGGGAACTGTCTGTATATATAAAACCCCGTAAAGACTGGCTGTTAAAATTAATTAAGCCTGCAGCGTACCATTTTTTAGAAAGCCGGTGGCCGTATTTACTGGTTAAATCTATGCGGTCGTCTGTTTTTCTGAATGATCCAAAACTGGTGGCATTTTGAAAGCCAAATGCCAGGTCAATATAATTGTCCCAGGTTTTTTTATCCTTCCTGAAATTTACGGCATAGTTTAAAATACTGTTTATGCCCAGCGTATTTTGCTCACCTCCGGCAGCCCAGTTGGCAAGGCTGCCCTGGTTGATATTAAAATTAAAACTGCCCGAAAATTTCCAGCCGTTCGAATCGAGGCTTTTAATTTCTTTTGAAGCAGTAAGCTGAAATTCCCTTACTACAGCATCCTGTGCCAAAGATTTTAATGCGATAAATTGAATTAAAAGGGCTATGCAAATAAATTGTTTCATCAGATTGATTAAATTAAAAAAGCATTGTTGTAATTAAACAACAATGCTGTAAATAAACTGAGTGCAAAGATGGCACTTATTTTTTAAGTGCGTCTCTTATTTCTGTTAATAAAGCATCTGTAGTAGATGGTCCTGCTGGAGCTTCCTCCTGTTTCTTCTTCATATTGTTGATAGCTTTAATTACCAAAAACATTACAAAGGCAACTATGATAAAATTAATACATGAGGTCAAAAAATCACCCCATTTTAGTGCTACCTCCTGCACTGCTTCTTTAATAACTGCACCAACAGCATCTTTTTCTTCAGGAACGGCTTTTTGAAGTACAAACATTTTTTTGCTAAGATCGGCACCGCCAATCAAACCAATCAATGGCGATACAATGCCTTCTGTAAATGATGTAACTACTTTACCAAAAGCACCACCCATTACAAAAGCTACTGCAATGTCAACCAGGTTGCCTTTCATGGCAAAGTCTTTAAATTCTTTAATAAATCCCATAAATAATTTTTTATTGGTTAAAAGATAAAAATGCAGGGTACACAAATACTTTCAGTTACTAAATAAGGAATTAATACTGGCATAAAAAAGTTTATGAGCAGGTTATTTAAAGATTAATTTTTTTATTTCACCTTTGCCGCAATTTTATGGCAAACAAAAAACTGGTTAACTGGCTTATTTTTATTTCACTTTCTTTTATATGGGGCAGCAGTTTTGTTTTAATGAAAGAAGGATTACTTCATCTCACTGCTTATCAGGTTGCAGCCATCCGCATTGTTTCTTCAGGCATAGTTTTACTTCCTGTAGCGCTCAAAACATTCAGGCAAATTCCGGGCAATAAACTGTTTATTATTTTTATGAGCGGCGTTTTAGGAAGTTTGCTTCCTGCTTTTTTATTCTGCCTTGCCGAAGAAGAAATAGACAGCGCACTTACCGGCACCCTTAATTCTCTTACACCCATTTTTGTGATTATTACCGGTGCCTTATTTTTTCAAAGTAAAACATCGGCCATTAAAATACTGGGCATTGCCATTTCTTTTACCGGCAGCATTTTATTATTGCTAAGTAAAGGCCACATGGGCGAAAGCAAAAACCTGCTTTATATATCTTTTGTAGTTATTGCAACCATTTGTTATGGTCTAAATGTAAATATGGTGCATAAAAAACTGGGTAATATCGGCTCACTTCAAATTGCAGCCGCAGCACTTACATTGAATGCCATTCCTGCATTAATTGTTTTGTTTTTTACCGGCTACTTCAGTTTGCCATTGACTGAAAAAGGTGTTTTAGTTTCTACAGTTTATTCTGCGGTGCTGGGCATTTTTGGTACAGCTATAGCTTCCATTATTTTTTATATGCTGGTAAAACGTGCCGGTGCTGTATTCAGCAGCATGGTTACTTATGGCATACCGGTGATAGCTAATTTTTGGGGAATTATTTATGGCGAAGATGTTGGCTGGAAACAATTTGCATGCCTTGTACTGATATTAGCTGGTGTATATGTTGCAAACAGGAAAACTGAGTAGCTTATTTAGTTTTTAGCTCCTCCCTCATTTCTCTTGCTGTCCTGGTACTTCCATCGTGGCTCCATCCGGGCGGCATAAATAAATATTTTATCTTGGTTAAAAAGGGCACGTTCTTTTTTAAATCCTTACCAATGCTTTGCCATTCGTGAAAAATAATTTTTACAGGATGCGAAAGATTATCAACCGGTTTTGTAAGCCCGTATTTTACAGGCTCTTCTTTTATTTCTGGCTGAAAACTGCCAAATATTTTATCCCAAATGATGAGGCACATGCCCATATTTTTATCTAAATAAATAATATTGCTGGCATGATGTACCCTGTGATGGCTTGGGCTTACAAAAAAAGCTTCGAACCAGCGGGGCATTTTATTGATATACTGTGTGTGAACCAGTATGCCATAAGTTTGGGTAATGCTGTACATAAAAACAATGTCAAGAGGATGAAAACCCATTAATGCAATGGGTATAAAATAAATAAAGCGATAAACCGGCTGCAATACTGAAGAACGGAAGCCGGTGGTTAAATTAAATTCTTCGGATGAATGGTGTGTAATATGCACAGCCCAAAACAGCCGGCAGTAATGATCAATGCGGTGTTCAACATAAAAAGCCAGGTCTTCGGCTATAAAAAGAATGAACCAGTAAAGTATTTTATTTTCTATGGTAAAAAAATGATGATTAAAACTCCAGGTAAGTACACTTATATAAAAGGCCCAGCGTAGTAATCCATCAAGCCCGGCATTAACAAGTGTTAAATATACATTTTGCAGGGTTTCTTTAAGAGTGTAAAATTTCTTTTCCTGCCAGTTGCTCATAAAAATTTCAACCCCAATTACAAGTGCGTAAAGCGGAATAGAAAATAATAAAAACCATGTTTCCCTGGATTGCATAATTAAGTTATTTGTCTTGAGTTAATAGTAGGGAAGAAATAGGGAGTCTGGTTTCCGGACTCCTGACTATCGAACTCTGAACTTGTATTTATACCGCCATAATTTCTTTGTCTTTGGCAGCCAGATGTTTTTCTACAAGTGCTATATATCTGTCAGTAATTTGCTGAATGTCTTTTTCGGCATCCTTGCCTGCGTCTTCACTCAGGCCGTCTTTTTGCAATTTTTTAATGTGCTCAATCGCATCCCTTCTAATGTTGCGGATGGCTACTTTGGCATGTTCGCCCTCGGCATTGCATCTTTTTACCAGTTCTTTCCTTCTTTCTTCGGTAAGCGGCGGCACACTAAGGCGGATAATATTACCATCGTTTTGAGGATTGATACCAATATTGGCGGCAATGATGGCACGTTCAATATTCTGCAGCATGTTTTTTTCCCAAGGCTGAATAGAAAGTGTCCTTGCATCCATAACAGAAATATTTCCGATCTGGCTTATTGGCGTGGGGTTGCCATAATAGTCAACCATTATACCATCTACCATTCCCGGGTTGGCTTTGCCTGCTCGTATTTTTGTTAATTCAGTTTCCAAATGGCCGATGGCTTTACCCATTGAAGCATCTGTATCGTTTGTAATTTTCACTAATTCATCTGACATATAAATTGTAATTAAGTGTGTGCAAAGCTAAATAAAACAGGTGTAAAATAAATCAGTCCCGCCAGCGGCGGAACTGAAAGTATTAAAACATGCTCAAATGATTTTTTATTCTGCTTCCACAGCTTCCGAAGCAAGGGTAAACCTTTTATGAGATTTTCTCATTTCTGCACCCGAAAGTATTTCTGGATTTGCAGTTTTGGGCCTGGGCCTGCTGTAATAAACAACAGCAATTAACACAAGGGCTGTAGATAATAAAATGCCGATTAAGGTGGTGGTTCCTATATTTCTTAAAAAATATGCCAGGGCAATAAATCCCAGGTTGGCCGTTACGCAGGTAAAAGTAATCATGCGGTGACTGAAACCAAGGTCTAATAAAAGATGATGAATATGAGTGCGGTCGGGGCTGAAAGGAGAGCGCCTGTCCAGGATGCGTAAACCAAAAACCCTGAGTGTATCAAACAAAGGAATCATTAAAATGGCAAATCCAATTGCAGGAGCAGATTCTATTGGAAGTTTAACACCGGGAGTGCCGGCAATATTGATAAATTTTACCACTAAGATAGAATTGATTAATCCCAGCAGCAGCGATCCTGTATCACCCATAAATATTTTTGCCGGCGAAAAATTGTAAATTAAAAACCCGATGATACTGCCTGATAAAGACAAAGCCATTACAGCAGATAACTTATCGCCAATCCAGGCAAAATAAACACCAAATACCAGCGAGGTAAGCAGGCCAAGGCTTCCGGCAAGGCCATCTACACCATCTATCAGGTTAAATGAATTGGTGATAACAATGATGGTAAAAAGAGTGAGTACCACACTGGCTATGGGGGCAATCTGGTGAACGCCTAAAAAACCATGCATATCGGTAATGCGAACGCCGCCGAATTTAATTACAATACCTGCAGCTATTAGCTGGCCGATAAATTTTTTGCTGGCGCTCAGCACCATGATATCGTCTTTTATACCCAGAAAAAAAATTACTATGCAGGCAGCAGCAAAATACTGCAGTTCGCCTGTCATATCCGAAGGAACCCCCATCAAAGTTGCCAGGATAAATCCGGCAAATATTCCTAATCCGCCAAGCGTGGGAATTACAGTTTTGTGAACCTTTCTTTCATCGGGTTCATCGTATAATTTTTTTGATTTTGCCACCTGTATTATAACAGGAATGGCGAAGAAAGTAACCAAAAAGGCCAGCGCTGCACTTAGTAAAATATTATCCATGCTGTTAGTTTATAATAAAGTCTATCGTTGGGTTACAAAAGTATAGAATATGTTTCGTTTCAGCAAAGCTTATGCAAGTCTTCTTAAGACTAAGCTTATAGTAAAATCGTTGCCTGCAATTTTTTTTGGAAAAAATTAAATCTCCATTGTTGGGTTTTCCCTGTATTATAGTAGAATTAACGTTCATTTTATAAACTTATTATCAACGATTGTAATGCCAGCTTTGTTTTTTATTTGTACATGTGATGTTTTAAAGTAGGTTTGCACAAATATTTTGTGTAAGCAGTTTTTTCATAGCTGCTTTAATAAAGACGTCTGTAACTTTAAAATTGCCGTAATAATGCCAGAATTAAAAAATATTGCCTCACAAATCAGAAGAGATATTGTACGTATGGTACATGCTGTACAAAGCGGCCATCCGGGGGGCTCATTAGGTTGCACTGAGTATATGACTGCACTCTATTTTAATATTATGAAACACAATCCCGCTTTCAGTATGGATGGCATTGGCGAAGACGTTTTCTTTTTAAGTAATGGCCATATTTCGCCGGTTTTTTACAGTGTGCTGGCAAGAAGCGGTTATTTTCCAATTGCTGAACTTTCAACCTTCCGTAAAATAAACAGCCGCCTGCAAGGTCATCCAACTACACATGAACATTTACCCGGCGTAAGAGTTGCCAGCGGTTCACTTGGGCAGGGTATGAGTGTGGCGATTGGAGCTGCACTGGCAAAAAAATTGAACAACGATACCAACCTCGTTTTTTCATTGCATGGCGATGGCGAACTTGATGAAGGACAAAACTGGGAAGCCATAATGTTTGCAGCACACAAGGGTGTTGATAATCTTATAGCAACTATTGACTGGAACGGCCAGCAAATTGACGGGCCTACTAAAAAAATAATGGCATTAGACAGCCTGAGGGCAAAATTTGAAGCCTTTAACTGGCAGGTGCTTGAAATGGAAGGCAACGATATGGATGCCGTTGTTGCAGGATTAAATGAAGCAAAAACTTATGTTGGAAAAGGAAAACCCATTGTAATTCTTATGAAAACCAGTATGGGCAAAGGGGTAGATTTTATGGAAGGAAGCCACGAATGGCATGGCATTGCACCCAATGACGAACAACTGGCAAAAGCTCTGGCACAACTGCCTGAAACAATGGGAGATTATTGATTGCCACTTATCGCAGTTCTATTATTTGCCGGCTTGCTTTTCTTGCCGGGTACCATGCCGCAATAAAAGAAATGAAAATTACCGATCCGCCAACCAATAAAAAATCTCTCCACAAAAGTTTTACCGGAAAGTAATTGATGATAAAAGAACCGCCGCTGAGTGGTATGAATTTAAACTTTATCTGCAGCAAACAAATAATTGTTGCCAGCCCAATTCCAATGCCGGCACCAATAATACCAAGTAATAACCCCTCACTCAAAAATATTTTTTGCACAGAATTTTTGCTTGCGCCCATGCTCTGCATTACGCTGATGTCTTTTTGTTTTTCCAACACCAGCATGGTTAATGAGCCTACCATTGTAAAAGTTGAAACAAATAAGATTAAAGTGAAAACGGCGTAAATGGCCCATTTTTCCAACTGCATGGTGGTGTACAAATTCATGTTTTGCTGGTAACGTGTCTTTACTTCAAACTGGTTCCCTAATAAAACCTGCAATTGTTTTTTTGCCACCTCGGCATCGGCTTTTTCTGCCAGTTTAATTTCGGCAGCGCTGTATTCATCTGCCTCAAAACCCATTTGCTGTTTTACAAAATCAATATTGGTGATGGCGTAATTGTCATCAAACTCCTGCTGAATAGAAAATACGCCGGTTGTCTTTGCATTGCCTTCACTCAGGGATTGCATAGGATCGCTGTTGCTGCCGTTTTTTTTGGGTAAAATGATTGTGAGCGGATTGTTGGGCATCGCTTCGCTGATGTTGATACCCGATTTATTCTGAACACCTGAACCAATTATCAGTCCCGGTTCTTCTGCCGTGCCGGTATTAAATTTTCCTTTGTAAGTATTGGCGGCTACGCCGCTTGTGCCGATGAAATTATTATCAACACCTTTTAAATATATCACAGTTTGTGTTTCGGCATCGCTGTTTTGCAGTATTGCTTTTTCCTGGGCCACCAGCGAAATATTTGCTACAAAAGTCTGTTGTTTTAATTTATTGAGTTGTTGAGCAGTAAGTATAAATGTTTTTCCTTTTGCAGGTGTAACTTTTATATCGGTGTAAAAAGATGAGTACAATGATTTAACCAAACCTTCCAGTCCGTTAAAAACACTCAGCACCATCACCTGGCAGGCTGTGGCAAAAGCAATAACACCCACCGTAATCCATGCAATAATATTGATGGCATTGGCGCTTTTTTTTGCTTTAAAATATCTCCAGGCAAAAGTTAAATACATTGTTTGTGGTTTGAAGTTTGTGGTTTGAAGTTGACAGACATTTAGCTGTTGGTTAAACAACAAACAACAAACTACAAACTATCGTTTTTTTTGATCTCTTTAAACAACTGCTCTATCTTATCTGCATACTCAAGTGTATCATCAATAAAAAAGGTAAGCTGCGGCATACTGCGTAACTGGTGCCTTACTCTTGCTGTTAGTTCTTTTTTTATTTCATGGCTGTGTTCTTCAATTTTTTTTAAAGCAGCGTCATTGTCTTTTACTTTAAAAAAACTCAGGTAAATCCTTGCATCAAAAAGGTCGGGAGTAATTTTTACCGATGCTATCGAGACCATGCCTTCGTCCATCATGGTTAATCCCATACGCTGAAAAATTTCGTTCAGTTCTTTTAGCAGTACACCTGCCACCTGCTTCTGTCTTTTACCTTCTAACATGTTGTTTCTGCTTTTATAGCTGTAAAATTACTTACTTTGCCCTTTCTATTCAGAATTATTAGTAATGAAGAAATATTCAAGGGTTTTTGGTTACCTGGGCCAGTACAAATCTTCCATTGGGTGGTATTTTATAAGTATTCTTTTGTCCATCGTTTTTTCAATTTTATCTATCGGCATGTTACTGCCTTTTATGCAATTGATATTTAACGTAAAGCAGGAAGGTTTGCCTAAAGCATCCGGCAATCCGGTTATCAGTTGGGTAAATGAACATTTGGGTAACTTAATCAATGGCGATGATAAATTTCATGCACTGGGGGTTGTTTGTATCCTCATTATAATTTCCATCTTTTTAAAAAATCTTTTTCTCTATCTTTCTTACCGGGCAATGGGCCCAGTAAAAAATGGGATTGTAAACCGTTTCCGAATTGACATATACAATAAAGTACTGCAGCTTCCTATTGGTTATTTTACCGAAAAAAGAAAAGGCGATCTGATGAGCCGCATTACAAATGATGTGGGTGAAATTGAAGGCTCTGTGGTAGGAACATTAGAGGGCTGGGTAAGAGACCCTTTGACAATCATCATTAATCTTACGGTACTTTTTTATCTTAGTCCCAAGCTCACTTTTTTTATCCTGCTCTGCATTCCGGTTATGGGTCTTGTCATTGGAAGGCTTAGCCGTTCATTAAAAAAACAATCGGGTGTGGTGGCCCGAAAAAACGGAGAGAGCATTTCTATCATTGAAGAAACATTGGGTGGCTTAAGGGTGATAAAAGCATTCAACGTAGAAGCGTTGCTTCGCAATAAATTTCTTACTACCAACAATGAACTGCTGCATGCCCGAAATAAAATTGGGTTTAGAAGAGACCTTGCATCGCCCATGAGCGAAATGATGGGAGTTGCCATTTTTGCAGGCATCCTTTGGTTTGGCGGACAGTTGGTTTTAAAAAACGAACTGGGCTTAACCGGCGCTTTGTTTCTTACTTACATGGGTTTGTTTTACAACATTATTGACCCTGCAAAATCTATCTCGGCTGCTTTCAGCAATATGCAAAAAGGTTCGGCTGCTATTGACAGGATTGAAGAAATTTTACTGGCCCCGGTTACTGTTGATGACAATATCAATGGTAAAAAAATAGATACATTTAAAGATTGCATTGAATTTAAAAACGTAAGTTTTCTTTATGAAGATGCAGTTATTTTAAAAAACATAAACCTAAAAGTGACCAAAGGAAAAACAGTGGCATTAGTGGGCAGCAGCGGTGCTGGCAAAAGTACACTGGCCGATTTGGTACCACGCTTTCATGATGTAAGCAGTGGCGAATTGCTGGTAGATGGAATCAATATTAAAGAATACTCTCTTCATTCAATACGAAGTTTAATAAGCATCGTAACGCAGGAACCCATTTTGTTCAACGATACCATTTCAAACAACATTGCATTGGGCATGAACAATGCATCGCAGGCCGATATTGAACAAGCAGCAAAAGTTGCCAATGCACATAATTTTATTATTCAGAAAGAAGAAGGTTATCAAACCAATATCGGAGACCGTGGCAGCAAACTCAGCGGCGGCGAACGCCAGCGTCTTACCATAGCAAGGGCGGTACTTAAAAATCCGCCCATATTAATTTTAGACGAAGCCACTTCTTCTTTAGATACCGAAAGCGAACGCCTTGTGCAGGATGCCATTAATAATTTAATGACCAACCGTACCTCCATTGTAATTGCCCACCGCTTATCTACCATCCGCCATGCCGATGAAATTATTGTATTGCAAAAAGGTGAGATTGTAGAAAGAGGAACACATGATTCTCTGCTTACACAAAATGGATTTTATAAACGATTGGTGGATATGCAGGAAGTAAGATAAAATTACTTCGAAAGCTGCTTAATCATCTTTTTGGCTTTTTCAAAATTTGCAGCTTGGGCGGGTATTTGTTTTAATGCTGCAATGCAGTCTTCTCTTTTATCTTGTTTTAAAAATGCCAGTGCTTTCCATGCAAAGGCATCATATTTATAAATAGATTCTCCTGCAGCAAGGCTGTCAAATTTATTAATTGCCAAACTGTAGTTCCCTGTTTGCAAATAACATATACCCAGTGATAATTGAAGTTGTGCCTCACCGGGTTTAAGTTTCGTTAAACTGTCTAACAGCGGCAGTGCAGTGGCGTAATCTTTTTTATTATACAATTCACTTGCTTTAATCTGTAGCGAATCGTTATTGGTTCCTCTAACAACAGTGGGCAAATCTTCCACTACCGCATTTTGTGCAAATACTTCTTCATTACTCACTGTTTTACTTTTCCATGGCTGAATAATAAAAAGCACTGCAACAAAAACTGACGCAGCCGCAGCATACAGCCACCATTTTTTGCCGCTGGTTTTCATCTCCACAATTTTTCCTTCCTGTTTTTCTGTAAAATATTTTTTGTTAAGAGAAGATAAGGTTTCAGTAAGTTCATCATTGCTTTCTTCCTTCATTTCATTGCCAATGGTTTTATACATTGTAAATGTTTCGGCAAATGCTTCATCCGTTTGCAGGCGTTGTTCAAATGCCTGCATTTCTTCCCTGCTCATTTCCCCCGCAAGGTATTTTTCTATTTGTTCTATATCATTCAATTCGATCAGTTTAAAAGCAGTTTATAATCTGGCGAAGTTTTTATCAGGTCAATCAGCTTGCCTGTGCAGTCTCCTTTCTTTTTTCTTATGTATGCATAAGTTGTATCCATCACTTGCGCCACTTCTTCTAATTTTTTTCCGCTCCAGCAAAGCTGCAGCAATTGGCGGCAGCTTTCTCCCAGTTCCTGTAGCTTGGTTTCAATCAGGCTTTTCCTGTTTTGCGAAACAAGTATTTGCTCTGCATTGGCAAAAGTATCGTCACTTACTAAGTTACTATATCCCTCATCATCAGCAAATGTTACATTTTTATATTTTTTTCTTGTTATTTGGTTAAGCCAACGGTTGCGGCAAATCAAAAATAAAAATGCTTCCATAGGGCAGGTAAGTGTAAAACCCTTTTGTGCTTTGCGGTAAATATCAAGCAATGCTTCCTGGAAAATATCTGCGGCATCGGCTTCTGTGCCATTGTTCTGCAAAACATAGTGCTTTATTTTACCACTGAATTTTGCATACAGTTCATCCAGCAACCCGGTATCATTTGCCAGTAAAGCATCAATATATTTATTGTCGGGATGAACGGCCATTGCATAAAAATACTGTTTGCAGTTTAATTTACAGGCGAATAAATTTTTTTATCCAAACCGTTCTCTCAGCCATTCTGTCTTTCACACAGGGATTTATGTCTTTTGCACAATCAAAATATATTATATGATTATAAGAGGTTAAATTTATACTCAAAACATCTTTATGCCTTTAAAAGCACTGCTGGTTGATGATGAAAAAAACAATCAGGAAAATTTAAAGTTTTTGCTGGAAAACGATTGCAAAGGAATTGAAGTGGCCGGAATGGCCGAAAACGGGACCAAGGCAAGAGAATGGCTACAGCATAATAAAGCTGATGTGGTTTTTTTAGACATCAGTATGCCCGGCGAAACAGGTTTTGAAATGCTGGAAAAATTGACTCAACAAAATTTCAGGGTAATATTTGTTACTGCACACAACGAATTTGCCATGCAAGCCATTAAAGCAAGCGCTGTTGATTATTTATTAAAGCCAGTAAACATTACCGAACTGCAGCAGGCAGTAAATAAACTGCATGCCAGCTTTAATAACGAGCAGTATCTTAAACAAAACCAGGAACTGGTTACTCACCTGCTTAAAAGTTTTACTCCCGGGCAAAACCCGGTCAAAATTGCGTTGCCCCAACTGGGCAGCATCAGCTTTTTGGATGTAAATGAAATTGTATCGCTGCAGGCCGATAGCAATTACACCATCATACACAAGCATGATATGCAGAAAAGTGTGATAACAAAAACACTGAAAGATTTTGAAGATATTTTAGACAGCAACCAGTTTGTACGGATTCACAAAAGCCATATTGTTAACCTGAAATACGTTACTGAATACAGCACCGCCGATGGTGGCATTGTAAAAATGAACGATGGTAATGTGTGGAGCATCAGCCGCAGGCAACTGGATTTGTTTTTGCAAAAAATGAAAACCTACAGTGTGTTGTTTTTTAAATAGAAGAAATTAATTCGGGCTAACTTTATAAAATGCCATTAAAATCACCGGCATATAAAATTATTTTTCTCTGGCTTTTTTTATTGCCATTGTTTGCTGTTGCACAAACTTTCAGGTTAGAACAATATACTACACACAATGGCCTGCCTATTGACAATGTGTATGCTGCTGCACAAGACAGCAATGGCTTTATATGGTTTGGCACCGACTTTGGCATTGCCCGGTTCGACGGCTACCGGTTCACCAATTATTCCAAAGCCAATGGAATGGCCAACAAAGCTGTTACAGATATTGTGTATGCAGGCGGCGACTCTCTCATCTTTTTTTCTTACCCGTTCACTATTCAGGCCATTCATTACGATGGAAGGATTAATACGCTTGTTGAAAATTCACATCTGTCTTTGCAGCAGTTAACAAAACACAACGGTGAATATTATTGCTATCAGAGAGGAGTTGGCAAATTTGCCCTTTTAGAAAAAGGAAAATACCAGTTGTTTGATGCAGACAGTGTTTTTGGTATTAAAGGAATTTTAATAAATGCAATTGTTACGCTTGAAGAGAAGGGCATTGCTTTTTGTACAAGCAAAGGGTTATTTATTAAAGAAGGCTCACACATAATACAAATGTTACCCAACCGGCAAATTCAGCATCTTGTTTACACAAAACAAAAAAAAATGCTGGCAGTAAGTGAAGGAAAGTTGCTTGAGTCCGGGTTCGAATTTGAATTTAAGCCATTGCCTTTTTCCTTTCCGTTGGGGTTTACTGTATATCATATTGAAGAAGAAAGCAACGGGGCTGTATGGTTTCGGGGCATAGATAAAGGAGTGTACAGGCTGCTAAATAGCGAATTGCAGGAAATGTCGGAAAGGGTAAGGATGCAAAACAAAACTATTCATGAATTTTTTAATGATGCCGATGGCAATTTTTGGTTTTGTACAGATGGAGCCGGTATTTTATTGAAGAAAAAATCAGCGTTTATTAATTACGAAACAAATGACGGGCTTGCTAATAATAAAGTGCTGCGTTTGCTGAAGCAAAACAATGAATTGATAATTGGCACAAGCAACGGGCTTTCCATTATGCAGGATAAAAAAATTAAAACAATTGACCTGCCCCAAAATGGAATAGGATTAAAATATGTATCCCAGCTTTTTCAGGCAGGCAATGATATCATTGGTATTTGTATTGAAAAAACTTTTGCATTTAATGACAATTATGATTTGTTTGAAAGTCAAATCAAAGATTTTGGTTTAGACAATCACCGTTTCCGGGCTTTCAAAACAACTTTTGCATGGCAGCAGGATGAAATAACCAGTTGGATACTTTCAAGTTCAAGCCTTAGTAAGCTGCAAAAAGCAACCGGGAAAAAAGAAAGTTTTGATTTGGCACCTTTTAAAGTACGTAAAGGGTACTCTATGATAGAATATGAAAACAAATTGTGGTTTGGAACAGATGCTGGTATCATTTTTATTGAGGGTAATAAAGTAACTAAAAAAGATTCTGTTGGTAATGAAAAACTGGGCCAGGTATTTAATTTTTTAAAAGACAAACAAAACCGGCTATGGATAGCAACTGATATTGGTTTGTTTTTTTATGAATACAACAAGTTTACTGCTATAGAAAAAGGGTCAACTCTTGGAATTAACTATTGCAAAGCCATTACAATAGATGGAAAAGGAAAAATATGGGCGGCAACCTGGGATGGCATTTTTGTTACTGATGGAAAAACAAAGAAATATTATAACACTAATGACGGGCTGCCTTCCAAAACAGTTAATTGTATTTTGTATGATTCTGCCGGCCGCAATATTTTTGTTGGAACCGAAAACGGCCTGGCAGTTTTATATGATTCGGTTTTAACTGATGCACCCGTTAACGCAGCTGTTTTTATTAACTGCAGTATTGCAGGATATGAAAACAACTCCTTAAAGAACAACAGTACTTTACCGCCTTCGCAAAACAGCCTGGGATTTTATCTTAGTTTTCCATATTACCAAAGCATTGGGGATATTACCTATGAATATAAACTGGATGACGGAAGCTGGACGCCTGCAGCAAGACCCACCATTATCATTAGCGATATTGGAAGTGGCAAACATAGCTTTTACGCCAGGGCAAAAGTTAATGGTGAGCCAGTTGCTAAAGATGCTGAACCATTTATTTTTACAGTTGAAAAACCTTTTTATAAAAGCTGGTGGTTCTGGCTGATACCTGTTTTGATTTTACAGTTAATCATTTACAAAGTAGTTAATCATTATAATAAAAAAGAAAGGGAAAAAAAATTAGCCACACAATCGCAGCAGGCCGAATATGCATCGCTGAAGCAGCAGGCTTTTACTTTGCTGATGAATCCGCACTTTATTTTTAATGCCCTTAACAGCGTGCAGTATTATGTAAACCGGCAAGACAGGCAAACTGCCAACAAATACCTGAGCGATTTTGCCACATTGATAAGAAGAAGTTTTGATGCTTCGCAAAAATCGTTTGTTACACTGGATGAAGAACTGGAAACCATACGCCTTTACCTGCAGCTTGAAAAAATGCGCTTTACCGATAAATTTGAATACACAATTACTGTAAGCAAAGAAACCGCTGATGATGACTGGATGCTGCCCAGCATGATGCTGCAGCCATTTTTAGAAAATGCCGTACTGCATGGCCTGATGCCACTGTCTGAAAAAGGGCTGCTTACCATTGATGCATCGGCAGCAGGCAACAGTTTGTATATCACCATTACCGATACCGGCATTGGTATAGAAAAAAGCAAAGCCCTTCGCAGCGGCGGCAAACACAACAGCAAAGGCATGCAGTTAATAAAAGAACGCATAGAACTGCTCAGCAAACTGGGTAAAGAACCTATAGAGCTAACCATTACTGAACTTAATCCCGGTGCAATCAATCCCGGCACCAAAATTATTCTTGTAATTCCGCAGGAACTGTATGATGTTTATCAGCAGCAAAGAAATCCCTCTTAGTTAGCCTTCATTTCTTTTTTTCTTCTCAAAAAAAAAATTTACCGGAGAGTGTCACAATTCTTTTGGCATTGTGATATACCTGTGTACGTACACAGTTAGCATCCGGGTGCATTTGAAACAATTTTTTTAAACCATGCCGAACGGCTTTTGGCCAGGCGGCAATCAAATGCAATTAAAATGAAAAAGAATTCAATCAGCCGTTTTGCTGTAATAATAGTTACAGCCTTATTAACCTTAACAGCTGCAAACAGCTTTGCAGGCAACAATCTTAAACCTGAGAAAATAAGCTTTCAAATGCCGCCCCGTGACACACCTTATCTGGCGCTGGTGCAAATAAACCTGAGCGGCGCAGCCGATACACCATACATCAGTTTCAGTATTCAGCCAGCATTGGTGTACGATCAGGTAAATAGTTTGTTAAGCCACCAAACAGGTTTGTTTCATGTGCTTATCACTTATGTAAACAAAGCTGGCGAAATGCTGAGCGAAGAAGACTATTACATAGATAACCGGTATTACCTGGCGGTTAAAATAAAAGATGAATAGATTTTACCCATCCCGGTTTATTGAAAATGCCGGGATGGCCTGCCACTTGCTCAGCCAAAAGACAATTACAAACAATGATTGGTTTAAGTGGCGCAGGGTGGGTTGTGCAGGCTACAGGGTTAAAATACTTTTATGTTAGAAATGCTAAAGCCAAAAAATAAAATTTTAAAAAACAGTTCAACAACAATTATTCAAAAACAAAACAAAATTATTTTTTATGAAATCAATAAACTCTCTTTTTGCCGCAACAATATTATTTGCCGCAATAACAATTACAGGCTGCAGAAAGGCTGACAGTATGGGTTTAAAAAATTCCATTTCTGCTTCCGACTTTTTTGATACCAAAGGGCCGCAGCCACAGGTATTCAATTACAATACCAGCGATTTGCCAAAATCTTTTACTTTAACAGACGGAACAATTCTTACAATACCCGCCAGCGCTTTTACCATTGGCGGCGTGCCGGCCAGCGGCCCTGCAGTGTTAGAAGCCACAGTTTTTGGCAGAAAAGGCGATATGATGATGGGGGGATTGAACACCACCAGCAACGGCCAGCTTTTAGAAAGCCAGGGCTCCTTTAAACTGGCTAACAGAATTAATGGTTTGATAGTAGATGAAAACTTAGCCCCAGGCAAGTTTATAAAATTTGAAGTTCCGGTTGCTGCAGGCAGTACAAAACATACATTGTTATTCAGGGGTGTTGTTGCTGATACAGGCGCTGCTAAAAATCAGTTTAACTGGGTGCTTAATAACATTCAGTTGCCAGATACAGTTAAAGTAAACAGTGGCAAATACACATTTAACTGGGGCAGGATAGGATGGATTAACTGCGATGTTTTCTCTTCTGTTGCAAGCCCAAAAACTACCATTAAGGTAAACTTAGCCAACAACCCAGGCATACTGTCAAATTTCAGGGGATCGGGTAATGGAAACACTTTTGTGTTTTTTGTTCCAAAAACAATTAATACAACTGTTCAGATTTATACCCACACTACCAACACACAGGTTATCAGTTATACCAATTCAATGCCGATTGGTATGCAGGGCGTATTAATTGCCTATTGTATAAAAGATGGCAGTGCATGGTTTGTAAAAAAAGACATTACCATATCTGCAAACATGGAAGAAACCTTAACGCTTTTAGAAAGCAGCACCGATGCAATACAGGCAGAAATAACCAGCCTTAACGGGCTTTAATTAAACAATAATTTTCTTTATCAGTAAAAATAAAAAAATGAAAAAAATAATATACCTGTTGATGATGATAATGATTTTATCAGCAACAGAAAGTAAATCACAATTTGGCAATAAATGGCAGTTAGGTGCTTCGGCAGGAATTGCCATGCCGCAGTCAACTTATAAAACTGCACCCGGATATACAGTAAATGGTTTGTTTACCGCACTTACCATCGACAGGTTTTTTAAATGCGGCAGCCTGGGCCTTGGTGCCGATTTAAGACTTGTTACAAACAAGGTTAAAAAAAGCACTTACGATTTTACATTTGGCAATGGCAGCATTTATATTCCTGCGGGCAGTAACAGTGTTACAGATTTTCAGCACACAGGTTTTGCACTGGGCCCTGTTTACCGCAAGGTAATAAGCAACCAATGGGAATTTGAAGCTACCCTGAAAGGTGGTGTGCTTTACAGCAGTTATCCCGATTACAGAACATTTTTAGTGTGGGGAAAAACAAATGTTACCATGCATGAATGGACAACAAGTTCATCTACCGACGAAGTGCAATGGATGGCGCAGGGCGCTCTTAGTGTAAAATATAAAATTGCTGCCAAAGTAAAACTGTTTGCAAAAGCAGATTATATGCAAACACTGGGCGATCAGTTTTTTGGAAACAACAATACCCAGTTCAGGATGCATACCAGGCCGGTAAACAATCCTTTTACATCAACCAGTATTATAACTGGCTGGACAGCCGGGGCTACACCTTATCTTGGTTTTTATAATGCCGGCCCTCCATTTATCGTTCAGGAAAAAACACCCATCAAAACAATTAACCTCGGCATTGGCATCAATTACGAATTTGGCAGTTGCAAGGGCAAGACGGTAAAAAATAAAGTTGCAAAAAATGTAATTGTTTATGCAAAAGATAAATTAACAGGCCTGCCCCTGAGCAACCTAAAAGTTACCATTAGAAAAACTGGTGGTGCTGTGGCAGCAACTGGTTTTACCAATGAAAACGGACAGTATGTTACGCAGTTAAAAGCCGGCGACTATGTAGTAGATGGAATAAAAAATAACATTGCATCTTCAACAGACAATATTGATAAAAATGAGTTTGCAATGGCGGCAGATGTTTTATCTGAGATAGAACATGATGATCCAAGGTTTACCCTGGCCGGCGAAACGGTGGATGCCGCAACCAATAATGCAATTGCAAATATTGGCACCACACTTACCAACATGACCAATGCCGAAGCTTACAATCAAACTTCGGGAACTACTGGCGCATTTCAATACCAGCTGCAGCCCGGTACAGATTACAGCCTGGTGGCAAGTCAGCGTGGTATATTCAGTAATGTTGAAACAGTATCCACCAAAGGATTGAACAGGAGCCAGACCCTGTATGTAAAATTAAAACTGGGAGTGAGCGATTTAACCACCGGCGCATCTCTCACTGTAAATAATATTTATTACGACCTTGATAAAGCAACCATCAGGACTGATGCAACCCTTGCCTTAAATAACCTGGTAAGAATATTAAAACTAAATCCTTCTTTAAGAATTGAACTGGCAGCTCACACCGACAGCCGTGGCGATGATGCTTACAACATGACTTTATCGCAAAAAAGGGCAGATGCAGTGGTAGCGTATTTGGTTAACAAAGGCATTGATGCAGGCCGCTTAACAGCAAAAGGCTATGGCGAAACAATGCCGGTAAATAATTGTACAAATGGAGTTACCTGCACAGAAGCAGCGTATCAGCAAAACAGGCGTACAGAAATTAAGGTCTTGAACAATTAATGAACACAGTTTTACTGGCGGTTCATTTGAATGAGGTTGCCGAAAGGCAGCCTCATTTTTTTAAACTGCATTTCTCCCATTTACCGTTCGCTCAGTATAAAAGCTATTACACACAATCATTAAGTTAACTTGCACAGACAGGGTTGTGGTTGATAATCTATCAGAATACTTTTAACATCAAAATAAATTCAATTGAAAAAGATTCTCTTCATACTGATAAGTTTTTGCTGGCTGGCAGCACAGGGACAAATTAATATAACATTGTCTCCCAACCCACCTGCAAATACTGCACAATGGGGCACAGGAACTTCAATATTTAATATTGTGGTTAACGGTTCAAATAGTTTAATTGAAAGCCGTGTGCTGGTGCAGATAAAAATCAATGGTACTGTTCGTTGCGGAAGTTATACTCCTTCCACAGCGCCATCAAGTGGAATCATTTCTAATGCTACTAAATCATGGATGGGCACTAATGCAACGGCTTTACTGGGCCAGGATTGTATTTTGCCCCCAGGCACTTACCAGGTATGTGTGCAGTTTTATGGAAATAGCAATGGCGGACCAAATAAATTGATTTTACAAAATGACTGCAGGACTACTTTTACTATTCCGGAGAAGAACCAGGAAATTTGCTTACCGCCAAGAAATGTAAATCCCACAAGCAATAAAGTATTTACCGAAAAAGATTTATTAACCCCCATTACTTTCAACTGGAGCCCTGTTGTGGCCGGCAATCATGGTATTGTTACTTATAAATTATTTGTTTGGGAAGTGGAAGACGGGCAAACCAACGCACAGGCCATTTACAATAACTCACCCATCATACAGGAAGATGTAAGAGGGCAAACAAGGTTTACTGCAAGGCCGGGATTATTTGAAAAACGAAATGCAAAATATGTATGGAAAGTAATTGCACTGGACCAGGAAGGAAAACCAATTTGTAAAAATTCGCAGAGCGAACCAACCAATTTCTCTATAGAAATTAAGGAACCTGTATCAGATTGCGTCAATTTTGAAGGGCAATACAATGTAAACAACTGGACAGGTTTTCATGTTTCCAGCATCAGCGTTGCCAATGATGTGCCTCACGGAAATTATTTAAAGCTTGCAGATGGTTCCGGTGGCTCCATTGCAGTTAACTATAACGAGTTTGCCGGCAACTGGCTCCTAAAAGGAAACAATGGTTGTCTTTGTTTTGATTACATGGTTGACTGGAATGCCGACCCCAATATTAATACGCTGCCGGTAAAAGCCCCTAAGATCGGCATTTACAATGGCGCACCCATTGCCAATGTGCCGCCGTATAATACTACCCTTGGCACCGGAACAAATATCAGGGCAGGCTTTATTGGTAACCCCACAAACCCGGATATAAAAGACAATGAATGGAGAAAATTTTGCCTGCCACTTGGATTGTGTGTTGGCGGTCAGTTGCCCTCCAATGCATTTGGGCAATGGGCAATTGCGGATGCCACCGGGCCGCTTACCGGTGCTGCTGCCTGCACAGCATGGGACAATCTTATTCAAAATGTAACGGGGTTTTACCTGGCCACCGATTATAATTCGCAGCCATCAGAAATTGTAAACTTCGATAATTTTTGCTGGACATGTGATGGCGGTACACAACCACCTGTAACAGAATGTTGCGATGAAAAATCTAAAAACGGATGTTTGGTTATTGATACTACGAAAATAAAAATTGAATGTATTGGTGTTGATTCGCTGGGAAAAAATATTTATAAAATAACCAACCTTATTTTAAAAAATACCAGCAACAAAAAAGCAAAAACCGGCCTTTCAAATAATCTTACCGGCACCAATTATGTTCAGGCATCTCCTTCGGGTTCTTTTACAATTAATCATTTAACACCCTCTTCTGTTAACCCCATCAATGCAGGGCAGGAAGTAAATATTTCATTTGAAGTGCATGGCGCTTCGGGCACATCACTTTCTTTTTTAGTAAATGGTTCCATTGCATTTAAAGATGGTGACTGCGATAAACAACTGCCTGTTACTTTAGACAGTTTGCCCAATTGCAACTCCTGCGATTATTGCAATGATTCAACAAAAAGTAAAATAAAAACAGAAGTTAGCAATGTAACTGTAACCGCCCCTGGCAAAATTAATGTGGCACAGCAGTTCAACATCAGCCCTAAGAACATTACAAAAATTACTGCCGA
>JANNAM010000106.1:0-3174 GCA_031384415.1 Bacteroidota bacterium | reverse complement strand
GCTGGGTACAATATGGTTAAGGCCATTGTTGCTCCCGATCCATATATCTCCATTACTGGTTTTAAGGGTTTGATAATATCTGTCATAAGGCTGAAAGCCATCTTTTTCAAAGTAGGAAACAAAAGATTTGTTCTCCGGATCAAATACTGATAATCCTCTTTGAGTGGCTAACCAAAATTTGCCGAATTCATCTTTAGTCATCAAACCATCCAGTCCTGAATTGACATCATTTTGTAACAATCCCTTGTTTTCATCATAAGCAGTAATGATCTTTTTTTCAGCATCAACACTAACCAGGCCGCCACTGGAGTAAGTGCCAAACCAGGGTGCTCCTTTTTTATCAGTTACAAAATAATTGACTGAACTTAGGTTGGAGTTTTTAAACCGGGTAAACCTGTTATGTTCGTAGTCATACAAATTCAATCCTCCATCCGTTCCTATCCACAAATGTTTTTTACCGTCTTCTGCCAAAAATCTTATTTCATTGCTGCTGATAGAAGTGCTATCGCCCGCTATTGGCATATAGTGCGTAAAGCCATTTTCGGCTTCATTTAGTTTATACAAGCCAAAATCATTATCGCCACCATCACCCAGCCAGATGGTTCCCCTGGAATCCTGGTAAAATACGCTCACATATTTACTGGTAAGCGAAGCCGGATTTTTATCATCCCGGATAAAGCTTTTTAATACGCTGCCCGTATTTTTATCTAACACAAAAACACCTTTATTGAATATAGAAAGCCAAAGCCGCTGTTGTTTATCGGCAAAAAGAAATCTACAGTAATTTATTTCTGCAGCATTATAAAATAGCCGCTTAAAACTTCCGGTTGTTTCCTGCCATAGGTTCAGACCATTTTGGGTACCCACCCATATTTTGCCATTGGCATCTTCCTGCACTGTTGAAATACTGCTGTTGCTGAGCGATGCTGAATTTTTGGGATCATTTCTAAAAACTTTAAAATTATCTTCGCCTGGTTGGTAAAGACCAAGTCCATTAGCACTTCCAATCCAAAGTCTTTTTTTACTGTCTTCAAATAAATACCGGATACTGTCTGAAGGTAAACCATTGGGTTCATCCGCATGATAGCGGAAAAGATCCATTTGCTTTTTTTTAGGAGCCTGCTTATATAAACCCGGCCTGGTGCCCAGCCATAAAAGGCCGGTACGGTCTTCCAAAAAATTATAAGGATATGATTGTGGTAAAGGATTATCCTTCACGTTAAAATTGTTATCGTAAATGGTAAAGGTTTTTTTTGCAAAATTGTAATACACAAAAATTTTCACCCTGTAATCTTTGCCTACTGCCTGGAACCAGATGCCTTCTTTATTTTGAGCTCCAACAAAAAATATAAGTACATCTTTGGGACCTTTATCGTACGAAAGCACACCGCTGCCGTAGGTAAAAACCTGTATACTTCCCGCTGCAGGATCAATCAATGAAATAATGCCATGCCGGTGCATTGCCCAAAACTGGCCCTTCACATCTTCAAAAGCATACATGATGGAATCGGCTATGCTGTTAATATTACCGGCACTGTGGATATAGCTTTTTATAATTTTTTTATTTTCGACATCGAAAACATAAAAGCCCTGTGTGCCGATAAGTATCAAATGATTTCCTGCAAACCTGGTAAGTCGTTTAAAGGTATCAACACTTGCTGTTGAGGATAAGGCTTTTCCTGCAGGAATGATGATTTCAAAACTATCTTTCTGTTGATTCCATTGAGTAAGATTATTTTTATCATCCAGCAACCAGACACTGTGAGATGCTTCAACTGTTCCATAACTTTTCCTAAACCCACCATTTGATTTAAACACATCAACCAGGTTGTAACGTTTTATTACACCGGTTGATGGATTAAGACGGCATGTAGTATACTTTTTTGTGATAACAGAGAGATTTTTGAACCAGATATTTCCAGCTTCGTCTTCAAATAACAAAAGATTATCGTTTTCACCCAGGTTTTTATCATTTTTTGAATAGAGAAAAAAGTTCCTGAATTTTTCAGTTACCGGGTCAAATGAAGTAACAGCCCCTCTTTCATTATCTCCAGTCATCCATATTTTACCATCCCTTGTTTTTAAAAGCATGCCACCCAAATTTCTTATTTGTAAACCGGCTGTATCTGTTTTATCCAAAGTTGCTTTATACACTTTAAACCGGTAGCCATCATATTTTACCAGGCCATTTTGTGTGGCAATCCAGATAAAGCCTTTGTCATCCTGTACCTGGTCTGCTGCTACTTCCTCCGGCAGGCCTTCGGCCACACCATATTTTTCAAAAGCTATTTTTGGGGCTTGGGCAAAGCCAATGCTTGCTGTTAATACAAGCAGGATAGTGGTTGTTAGTTTTTTTATCATTGGTATCATTAAATGCGTAATTGAATGGTAAACTCAGTTCCTTCATTTTCTTTTGTTTCTACTTTTATTTCACCACCATGCGCTTTCACGATATCATAACTTAAACTCAACCCCAATCCCGTTCCCTGCCCGGTGGGTTTGGTAGTAAAGAAAGGTTGAAAAATTTTATCCAGCACTTTTTGAGGAATGCCGTTACCGTTGTCTTTTACACTGATCAAAACTTTATCGACAACTTTTTTTGTGTTTACTGAAACAGTAGGCTCGTAAAGGGTTACCAACCTTTCAAAGGTTGGTAACCCTGCTGCTGTCTGCTTTTTCTTTTCATCCACCACATAAAACGCATTGGTAATTAAATTTAAAATAACTCTTCCGATATCCTGCGGAATGATGTTGATGTTACCAATGCTTTCATCATAATCTGTTTTCATCGTTGCATTAAACGATTTGTCTTTTGCTCTTAATCCATGATAGGCTAATCGTAAATATTCATCAGCCAGCTTATTAATATCGGTTGGTTCTTTTACACCATTGCTGCTGCGGCTGTGTTGCAGCATACCTTTTACAATGGCATCAGCACGTTTGCCGTGGTGGTTTATTTTTTGTTCATTCTCCTTTATATCATTCAAAATTATTTTTGCTTCTGAAATATTTCCTTTGTCCATTTCTTCACTGGCTTCATCAATCAATTCTGTATTCACTTCCGAAAAATTATTAACAAAGTTTAAGGGGTTTTGTATTTCATGTGCAATGCCTGCGGTGAGTTCGCCAAGGCTCGCCATTTTTTCTGCCTGGATGAGTTGGCTTTGCGTTGAT
>JANNAM010000089.1:0-38490 GCA_031384415.1 Bacteroidota bacterium | reverse complement strand
CCGCATTTAATGTAGGTGAAAATGAAGTGCAGGAACTGATGCCCGGCTGTGCCATCATTGTAAAATCTGACGGCAGCTTTTCGATAGAACAAATTGTGGAACCAAAAGAAAGAAAAGCCTGCAGTTTTGAACGCATTTATTTTTCGAGGGGCAGCGATGAAAAAATTTACAGGGAAAGAATTGCATTGGGTTATAATTTAAGCGATACCGTCTTAAAAGCTATTAACTACGATTTAAAAAATACTATTTTTTCTTTTATACCCAACACTGCCGAAACAGCTTTTTATGGATTGCTGAAAGGAGCCGAAGATTACCTGAATAAAATAAAAACAGAAAGGATACTTAGCTGGAACAAAGACTTTGATGAGGAGAAATTATCTGAAATGATAAACCGTAAAATACGGATTGAAAAAATTGCCATTAAAGATGTAAAGCTCCGCACTTTTATTACTGAAGACAACAGCCGCAACGAAATGGTTCAGCATGTGTACGATATTACTTACGGCACAGTAAAAAAGGATGAAGACACCCTTGTAGTTATTGATGACAGTATAGTAAGAGGAACAACATTGAAAGAAAGTATTATCCGGATGTTGTCGAGACTGCAACCAAAAAAAATAATTGTTGTTTCATCTGCTCCGCAAATTCGCTATCCCGATTGTTATGGTATTGACATGAGCAAAATGGGCGACTTTATTGCTTTTAAAGCAGCCATCGAATTATTAAAAGAAAGCGGCAACGAAAGTTTGCTCATAGATTTACTTGACAAGTGCAAAGAGCTGCAGCGAAATAATCAACTGCATACTGAAAATATTGTACGGCAGGTTTACAAACCTTTTACCCTTGATGAAATTTCTGCAAAAATTGCACAGTTAATTACACCCAAAGAAATTACGCTACCTGTAGAAGTTATTTACCAGACAATTGAAACCCTCCATAAAGCCTGCCCCAACAATAAAGGTGATTGGTATTTTACAGGCAATTATCCCACCCCAGGCGGCAACCGTGTTTGCAATAAAGCATTTATGAATTATATGGAAGGAAAGAATGTGAGGGGGTATTAATAATTTAAGATTGCCGATTTTCCTGCATTCTTAAACTTCTTTCTTCTGCAAATATTTTGAATTAAGCATTTTCAATTTTACTTTTATCTGGTGAAGACTTTGTTTATTATACGACATGCCAAAAGCGATCAAAGTTTTTTTGGCAACGACTTTGAGCGCCCATTGAACCAGCGTGGCAAAACAGATGCGCCTGCAATGGCAAGCCGGTTGCTGGATAAAAAAATAAGCGTTGATGCTTTTATAGCCAGCCCTGCCAAAAGAGCCAGGCAAACTGCTGAATTATTTTGCACTGCATTTAAAAGGAGTGAAAATGAAATAGTTTTTGTAAGCGCCCTGTATCATGCCCCTGCAGAAATATTTTATGATGTAATAAAACAAACGGATGATAGTTTTACTGCTGTTGCCGTTTTCTCTCACAACCCCGGCATCACAAATTTCGTCAACAGTTTGATTGCTGATGTGAGAATAGACAATATGCCAACATGCGGAATTTTTGCTATTAGTTTTGACAGTAAAAGCTGGAAAGATTTGACAAAGGCAAAGAAGGATTTTTTATTTTTTGATTACCCCAAAAATATTTAGCACTTATATTTTCTTCTCAAAGTAAACTGCCGTTTTATTTGGATTAAAATAGTAGGGCGCTATTTCGTAAAAACCGTTTTGCTTATAAAGGTTCATTGCAGGTGTCATGTAATTTAATGTGTCAAGCCGCAGCAATGAATAATTACACTGCTTTGCTAATTCAATTGCTTTTAAAAGCAACATTTTTCCCACGCCTTTGTGCTGATGGTTTGGCTGAACATACATCCGCTTAAGTTCGCCTGCTTCATTTGTTATTTTCCTGATGGCAACACAACCGATAAAATTGTTTTCTTCTTTGCAAAGTATAATGCCACCTGCTGGTGCTGAGTACATTTCTTTCAATTGCTGCAGTTCTTCTTCAAAATGCTGAAAGCTTAAGTCTATTGCCAGCCATTCGGCATACTCTTTAAAAAGTATTGCTGCCGATTTATATTCCTCATCAGTATTTGCAATTAAATACTCAGGCATTTGTATTTTGTTTATTGGCAATATACACACCTCCAAAAATTAATATTGCTGCAATTATTTTGTAAAGGGGTAAATCTTCTTTTAAAAAAATCATGGCAATAGCAGCAGCAAAAAATGGCTGAGTATAAATATAAGCCCCGGCCATGGCAGCACCCAGCACTTTTATTCCAAAGGCATTAAAAAGGTAAGCAAGAAAAGTACCCGTTACAACAACCAAAAAAAGCAGGCTGTATTTTGTAAATCCAAATTCATTCCATTGTATGGCTGCAAATTCATTCCATCCAAATGGCAGTACCATAAAAAACCCGAATGTAAACACCCATCTAATAACCTGCACAGGATTGTATTTATTCATCAGCGGCTTTACCAGTATAAAATAAATGGTGTAGGATACCGCATTTATTATTATTAAAATATCGCCGAGCAAAATATTGTCGCCTTTGCCGCTGCTGTGGCTGTTAAGAATTAAAACCATTGCACCAGATATGCCAAGTATCAATCCAATATACTTAGTGGCGGTAAGTTTTTCTTTTAAAACCCAGGCTGCACCAAACGTAATAAGAATTGGAGTTGTAAGCATTAATAAAACTGCATGCATAGAGTAAGTAAGCGACAGTCCTTTTACAAAAAGCATTTGGTTAATGGCTACGCCGGTTAAAGCACACAACAAAAAAGCCGGAATATCTTTTCGCCTGATGGAACCATTAACAGGTTTAAAAAGAAAAATAAACCAAAACAGTAAAGCACTTACCCCAACCCTGATTACATTTAAACCGTAAGGCCTTACCAAATCATTTCCGGTAAGGTATTTTACCGCACTTAAATTTATGGCAAAGAAAATATTGGTAAACAATAATGATAAATGAGCCTGGGTTTGTTTTGTCAAAACAAAAAAGTTTGTGCAAATTTCGATGATGTAATTGGTTTTGCCACAATTTCTCCGGAAAATACAAAGTCACTAATTAAACGAATTGGCACGAATGATTTTAATAGTGTTAATTGGCGTAATTAGGGGCTAAAAAAAACCGCCCCGCCAAAGCGGAACGGCATTACTTACTAACCCATAATAAATAATAAGGTAAACAGTAGCTTAAGCAGTCTGCATTTCTTTTATCTTTTCTCTTATTTTATTTTCTATCTCTGTAGCCATTTCCGGATTGTCAAGCATCAGTTGCTTTACCGAATCCCGGCCCTGCCCCAGTTTGTCACCATTGTAGCTGAACCAGCTTCCGCTTTTTTGCACAATACCCAGTTCAACACCCATGTCAACTATTTCGCCGGTTTTGCTGATGCCCTCGCCAAAAATAATATCAAACTCTGCCTGCCTGAAGGGAGGCGCTACTTTATTTTTTACAACTTTTACTTTTACATGATTACCTACAGCTTCATCGCCGTCTTTAATCTGTGTCATACGGCGAATATCCAGTCTAACCGATGCATAAAACTTTAATGCAATACCACCAGTGGTTGTTTCGGGATTGCCAAACATTACACCTATCTTTTCTCTTAACTGGTTAATGAATATGCAAACCGTATTTGTTTTATGAATGGTGGCAGTTAGTTTTCTCAATGCCTGGCTCATCAGCCTTGCCTGCAGGCCCATTTTGCTGTCGCCCATTTCGCCTTCCAGTTCGCCCTTTGGTACCAATGCAGCCACAGAATCTATCACCACTACATCTAATGCGCCTGATAAAATTAACCTGTCCGCAATTTCAAGTGCCTGCTCGCCATAATCTGGCTGCGAAATAAGGAGATTATCAATATCAACGCCCAGTCTTTGTGCATAGGAACTGTCAAAAGCATGTTCAGCATCAATAAATGCACACATGCCCCCTTTTTTTTGTGCTTCGGCAATTACGTGGATGGCAATGGTTGTTTTACCGCTTGATTCAGGGCCATAAATTTCTACCACCCTGCCTTTGGGCAAACCGCCAATGCCCAGGGCCACATCCAGGCCAATAGAACCTGTGGAAATAGTTTCAATTTCAAGGTTGGTTTTTTCATTCATCATCATTACCGAGCCTTTGCCAAAGTCCTTATCAATCTTGTCCATTGTAAGTTTCAGCGCCTTGATTTTTTCTGACCGTTCTGTTTTTTCTGTTGTGTTACTCATGTCTTTTGTTTTTATTAATTGATGTATCTGGTTTTGCGTAGTAAATGTAAAAACGGAATCAAAGATAATGGTTTTATTTTATCAACACTAATTAATTTAGTATTATTTTGATAATTTGTTTAGTTTGTTTTAAAATTCTTCCTATACCGCAAAAAAAGACCCCCGGAGAAGATTCAACGGGGGATTGTTCAAGCATGAGAAAATCTATTATAACCCATCCTCACAAATTAGCAAAGGCCGGATACCTAAGGGCGTGATTATTCAGGAGGAATAGAGCAATAGCTTCATATTACAAATAGAAGATAGTTTTTTGATTTGAACAATACCCCAAAGTGGTAATTTTTGGGGCAAAAATGGCCTAAAATGGCCTTGAGATAAAATAAAAATTTAATACAAGGCATTTTTGAAAGCTTCTCCGATTTTAAAAAGGCCAATTTTAAATCCGAAGGTTTTAAACCAAAACAACATCTAAAAGTCACAGGGCTGCAAACACAATAACCAGCCCATAATAATTATAAAGTACATTTACCTTAACAAAGCCCTTTACCATGCCATTAAAAAAAATACCGGTCATTGCAGTCGTTGCTGCTATTGTTTTTTTATTTCAACAGTGTTCTAAAAAAGATAATGCTGCTGTAGTTACTCCGGCAGCTACTCCGCCTAATTTGCCGGCAACTTCATTTAATTATTTGGTTACTTACCCTGCTCATGTGCAGGCTTCATTAGTGGCAAATGACAATACGCCGCCAGATAATCCCATTACCAATGATGGCGCAACCCTGGGCAGAGTATTGTTTTACGACAAACATCTTTCAAAAAACAATTCTGTAAGCTGCGGCAGTTGCCATAAGCCCGAAACTTCATTCAGTGATAACGCCACATTCAGCAAAGGATTTAATAATGGATTGACAAGCCGGCACTCGATGTCGGTGTTAAACCTGCGCTTTTATAAATCGGGTAAAATGTTTTGGGATGAAAGATCTCCAACACTTGAAAAACAAATTCTTCAACCAATACAAAATACAGTGGAGATGGGTCTTACATTATCGGAACTGGAAACAAATGTAAAAGCCCTGGATTATTACCCTTCGCTTTTTCAAAAAGCATTTGGCAGCACAGTAATTGACTCTGTAAGAATTGCAAAAGCAGTATCGCAGTTTTTACGTTCTATAGTAACATACCAGAGTAAATACGACCAGGTAAAACAGGGGCTTGCAACATATACCCCTGATGAAGCTACCGGAGAACAGTTGTTTCTCAATGCCCCTCCGGGTGCGGTTTCCTGTGCAGGATGCCATGCGCCGCCCATGTTTACTACATCAACGCCGGCAGCACCCTTTGCTTTTCCTTTAGAACCCGGCATAAACGGGCAAAACCGTTTTAAATCTGGCAGCCTCCGCAATATTGCTTTAACCGCTCCCTTTTTTCATAATGGCGCAGTTACAAGTTTAACATCAATGCTCAATGGCGGGCCGGTTGGCGCCCCTACACATATACCAGCACATAGTTTGGCAAATGCGGCAGATGCAGCTAAGGTGCTGGCATTTTTACAAACTCTTACCGACCAAACGGTAATTACAGAAACAAGATTTTCGGATCCCTTTAAATAAAACGGGTTTATCTTTTTTAATACTGGCAGCATCTTTAATAGTGCTGCTTTTTTCTTTCATTCATTTTATTTAAAAGCACTTTTAACATGATTGGGAAATAACAACATTAATGAACTTGTTTATGAATAATGCTGTTTTTCATTCCCCCAATTTATAAAAATTCATTTTGTATATTTATAGCCATGCGATAAAAAACCTGTTTCATTATGCTCAACTGGCTGCTCACCATTTTTTTATGTTTTATTTTTTTTGGCGGAACCGCACAAGATGCTGCACGCCTGAAATTATTTGATGAAAAAATAAACAGCGCAGGCAATGATGCTGATAAAATAGATGCCCTGGTAGAATTAGCAGATTACTATTCGGTTTTTAAATTAGAAGCAAAATCGGACAGCATTTTACAAAAGGCAATTATTATAGCAGAAGTTTCCAGCGATAAAGAACTTGTTTTAAAAATCCTTTTTAACAACAGCGTTACCAACCTAAACACCTGGAGCAGTAAAGAAACATTTGAACGAAGCATTAATTTTATTCAGCGGGGGCTTCAGTTTGCGCAGGATTTAAAAAAGGAAGATTATATAGCCCTTGCCTATATAAGACTGGCTGGCATTTACAGAAAACGAAATTTATTTAACGAAGCCTTTCAGCAGGCAACACAGGCTTTTACTGCACTGGCCAACACCCATGCCGATTCGTTGAGATGCATTTTATACAATGAGCTGGGAGATATTTATATTGGCAAAGCAGATGCTGTGCAGGCATATAAAAACTATAACAATGCTTTTGACCTGGCTTACCAGTTAAAAAACTATAAGCTGCAGTCTGACATTTATCACCGATTTTCGGAACTGTACCGCTTAGTTGGTGATAATGAAATGAGCAAGAAATATCTGCTGCAAAGCCTTGAATTAAATACCGAACATCCAAACACCGAAGGACAGTTTAAAGACTATATTGACCTGACAAGAATTACCAGTGAACGGGATTATATTGACAAAGCCATTGCACTGGCCAACAAATTAAATCAGGACCGGAATAAATTAGCGGCCAAGCGGCTTTTATTTTACTGGTATATGGTAGAAGGAAAAAACAGTGCACAAACTTTTAATTATCTATTCAGCAACCCTGACCTGGTGCAATTTTTTAAAAACCAGGGGCAGGCTAATTTTGACTGGCAGATAGGAAATATTTACCGCTATGCTTTGCAATACGATTCGGCACTTCATTATTACAAACTGGCCGAAGCAGAACTTACTGTAGCATATGATGCAGGCATCAGCCTGTCTGTTTGCAAAGCGATGGCCGAAACTTATTTACAAAACAAAGACAGCGGCCAGGCAAAAGTGTATTATGAAAAATCATTTGCGCTTTGCAAACAAATTAATCAAACAGCTTCCTTTTCATCTATCAGCAGCCAGTTGGGAATGCTGCATGCTAAAAAATCAGATTTTAAACAGGCTTACTATTTTGAGATGCAGGCCGATTCGGCAACTAAACTACTGCAACAAAACGAAGCAAAAGATAAAGTGGTGCTGCTGCAGGTAGACAGGGAAAATAAAAAAAGGGAAAGCGACCTGCTGGAAGCAGAACAGAAAACGCAAAGAAAACACAACCTGCAAATAATGGCCATTACCCTGGTAGTGACAGGCATTTTTGCCATCATGCTTTTTCTGGGAATGTTTGCGGTGTCTAAAACCACCATAAGAATGATTGGTTACTTTGCTTTTATATCGCTGTTCGAATTTATTATCGTACTGCTCGACCATCCAATTATTGCCTTTAGCAAGGGCGAACCATTTAAAATTTGGGGCATAAAAATTTTCCTCATTGCCATGCTGGTTCCTTTTCAGCATTTTTTGGAGCACAGGCTTATTAATTATTTGCAAAGCCGCAAACTGCTGGAAGCCCGGCAACGTTTTTCATTAAAAAACTGGTGGCTGCGTTTAAAAAAACCGGCACCCGTTGTGGATGCCGGCAAAAACGAAAATAATGTTGATGATACCGCTGTTTTATAATTACATTTTTTTACTTAAAGAATCTTTTGCATTTTTAAGTTTGCCACCGGGCAAAAAGGGCAGGTCGCAACCATCTGGTGGCGGACACAATGGTGGCTTGCCCCTCATACCCACTAAATCGGGTGTAAAAATATCTCTGATATTCCAATAGCTGAATTTCCCTCCACGCCAGAATTGCATGATTGCTGTAACCTCATCACTGGTAGTGTCGGCCGCAGCAATTAGTTTTAATCCTTTGGTATCGTATAAAACCAATCTTAGTAATCGTCCGTCCATCGTTATTTGCTGAATGGCAATTTTGGAATCTTTCTTAACAAGGTCAATATAATGCTCCGCCATTTTTTTAACAGCATCGTCACTAATTATTTCTGGGTTTACACTTTTAGCTAAAGGCAAATCGCAACCATCTGGCGGCGGGCACAGTGGTGGCTTCCCCCTCATGCCCGGCTGTGTACTGTTAAATACTGAATCAATATTATAGTAAGTATATACACCCTTGCGCCAAAGCTGCAAAAACATGGTAACTGCATTTGAAGTAAGGTCGGCGGCGGCAATCAGTTTATAACCTTCGGTGCCAACTAAAATAGAATCAAGGATTGCCCCGTCCATGCTAATTTGCTGAATAGCCAGCGATGCATCTTTAGCTACAAGTTCGGCATAATGCGCCGCCATCTTTGTTACATCTCCCTCGCTGGTGAGTGGATAAACAGAAAGGTTAAAAGGTTTTTTATTTTCTGCAGGCAAATCGTTTTCCTCCTGGCTGTTATCATAGCAGCCTGCGGCAATAAAACCCAGTATGCCTAATAAAAGAAAAGTCTTTTTCATTTTTTGCTGGTATTTAAGTGATAAAGTAAAAAGAAATTTTTCGAAGGGTTCAGAGTGGAAGCGATGTGTTGCTCCACAAAGTATAAATAAAATTCAGAATAAAGAATGTTTTTTTTCTTATTGGTATTTTGCTGCCCATGCCCACCCGTTATTGCCCATTTTAAAATGGATGTAAAGTAAATGCCTAAATGGGTGTGAATAAAAAAAACAGGAGCTGTCAATATTAAAAAAAGTTTAACAAACAGAACAGGTTGTTAATTCACAAAAATAAAACAGGAACAGGAATAATAATTGAGATAAATTGAGAAGTCTTTCCATCACTTTAACCCCTAAAATTAATTGCAATGAAACTTTTAACCTGGTTTTACTTCATCAGCATTTTACTTTTTTTGACAATTGCCGGCAACAGTCAAAATAGTTTTTCCCCCGCCAATCCATTTTACAGCAAAAGTAATTTACCCTACCAGGCACCTGCTTTCGATAAAATAAAAGATACCGATTTTAAACCTGCTATTGAAGAAGGCATGAAACAGCAGTTGCAGGAAATGGAAAAAATTGCCAATAACCCGGCTCCTGCAACTTTTGACAATACGCTGGTGGGAATGGAAAAAAGTGGCCTGCTGCTCGAAAGGGCAAACAATGTTTTTTCGTTGCTTACGGCTGCAAATACAAATGCTTTATTGCAAAAAGCAAAGCAGGAATTAGCGCCTTTGCTGGCAGCCCACCGGGATGCAATATACCTGAACAGCAAATTGTTTAAAAGAGTGGAGTCAATTTACAACAGCCGCAATAAACTTAAGCCGGATGCAGAATCGAAACGTTTAATTGAAGTTTATTACCAGCGGTTTCTGCTGGCAGGCGCCAAACTTTCGGATGCCGACAAAGCAAGCCTGAAAAAACTGAATGAAGAAGAAGCTACGCTAAGCGCCAGATTTACCAAACAATTACTGGGAGCCAACAATGCAGGAGCTTTGATGGTAAGCGACCCTGCAGAACTTGCCGGCCTTTCGCAGGGAGAAATTGATGCTGCTGCCCGTGATGCCAAATCCAAGATGCTTGATAACAAATGGCTGATTTCGCTGCAAAACACAACACAGCAACCAGCGTTGCTATCGCTTTCTAACAGGGCCACCCGTCAAAAACTTTTTGAAGCTTCCTGGAACCGTGCGGTAAAAAACGATTCGAATGATACAAGAAGTACTATTGCACAAATGGCAAAGATTCGGGCTGAAAAAACAAAGCTGATTGGGTTTGCCAATTTTGCAGAGTGGAAACTGCAGGACCAAATGGCAAAAACACCCGAAGCAGTAAAAAGTTTCTTTGCTCAATTAGTGCCGGCGGCGGTTGAAAAAGCAAAAGCAGAAGCAGCCGTTATACAGGCTTTGATTGATAAACAAAACGGCGGTTTTAAACTACAGCCCTGCGACTGGAATTATTATGCAGAGCAGGTGCGTAAAGAAAAATATGACCTTGACGCCAACGAGATAAAACCTTATTTTGAACTGAACAATGTGCTGGAAAACGGAGTGCTTTATGCAGCTACCCAATTGTATGGAATTAGTTTTAAAGAAAGGCACGACCTTCCGGTTTGGCAGGAAGATGTAAGGGTGTTTGAATTGTTTAACAGCAACAAGACAAGTATTGGTTTGTTTTATTGCGATTATTATAAAAGGGATAGTAAAAGGGGGGGCGCCTGGATGGATAATTTGGTGCAGCAAACAACATTACTGGGCACCAAACCTGTAATTTATAATATTTGCAATTTTAGTAAGCCTGCTGCAGGCCAGCCGGCATTAATCAGTTTTAGTGATGTAATAACTATGTTTCACGAATTTGGACATGCCCTGCATGGTTTCTTCGCCAGTCAAAAATATCCCACTCTTTCCGGCACAAGTGTATCGCAGGATTATGTTGAATTTCCATCGCAGTTTAATGAGCACTGGGCGCTTGACCCCAAAGTATTTAAACATTATGCTGTGCACTACAAAACAAAAGCACTGATGCCACAGGCATTGGTTGATAAAATAAAAAAAGCTGGTACATTTAATGCAGGATATGCATTAACAGAAAACCTGGCCGCATGCCTGATTGATATGGAGTGGCATACCCTGCCTGCAAATGCTCCCCTGCAGGATGCAGACGTATTTGAAGAAGAATCGCTGAAAAAAACAAAATTAGATTTGTCCGAAGTACCTCCCCGTTATCGTTCCACTTATTTCTCCCACATTTGGTCAAGTAATTATGCGGCGGGTTATTATGCCTACCTGTGGACAGACATGCTGGAAGAAGATGCGTATGCCTGGTTTAAAGAACACGGTGGATTAACAAGAGCAAACGGCCAGCGTTTTCGTAACATGATTTTATCCCGTGGCAATACAGAAGACTATGGCAAAATGTTCCGGGCTTTCCGTGGAAAAAATCCTGACATTAAGCCAATGCTGAAAAGCAGGGGATTGATTGCAGAATAAAATAAGTGGCAATTATTTTTTAAAACCAAAGTCTGGCTTCATTAAACTTCGGCGGTGGAAAAAAAACGATTGAGCAACTGGAAGAAAAGCCCGACAGCTTTTAGAACTTACCAAATGGTAAGTTACCATTTGGTAAGTTGCTCACAAGTAATATTGCTTCACATTTAAATCAGCAATCTTTACTCCACCCCTCCAATTCTTGTTGGCGATTTTTGTGCAGGCCATTTACCGGGTTCGCCGGTTCTGTTGTCGGCTAGCAACACAATTTTTTCACGGGATGCTTTGGCCGGATCTTCGCAGGCCATATAAACCAATATGGCTGTAAGAATGGCATTGCTGCGTACATCATCAAAAACAATTTTATCGTAAGTGTCTCTGTTGGTATGCCAGGTATAGCTTCCGTATAACCAACTGTTAGACCCCAGCCCAAAAGCCGGCACACCGGCAGCAATAAAAGAAGCATTGTCCGTTCCGCCGCTTGCAGGAACTCCCGGAAATTTTGTTTCCAAACCCTGCTTGTAAGCAGCAGGCACTCTGGCTAACCAGCGGCTTATGTAATCATAAGAATGTAAAAAACCTTCGCCTGCAATATTTACCACCCTGCCTGTTCCATTATCCTGGTTAAACAATACCTGCATGTTTTGTACAATGTTGGGGTGATCTTCTACAAAAGCCCTTGACCCATTCAATCCCTGTTCTTCGCTTCCCCAATGGCCAACAAGAATGGTGCGTTTTGGCTGAGGATATATTTTTTTCAGAATCCGCATGGCTTCCATCATTACAATTGTTCCGGTGCCATTATCAGTGGCGCCGGTAGCACCATCCCACGAATCGAAATGGGCCGAGAGCATTACATACTCATTTGGTTTTTCGGTTCCCTTAATTTCGGCAACAGTATTAAAGGTCGGCTTCATGCCCAGTTCTTTAGAATCGGCACGAACACTGATTACCGGATTTTTACCCGATTCAACCAGCCTGAATAAAAGGCCGTAATCTTCCAGCGCTATATCCACGGTTGGTATTTTTGTTGTGCTGGCGCCAAAAATTTTATTTACGCCAAACCCCGCCGACCAGTTAGATCCAACAATGCCTGCGGCTCCTGCTTTCTCCAAAGCCAGTGCAAGGTTTTTATTAGTGAGCCCTGTTTTGCTTATTCTTTTGCCCCATGCAGCCGTTTGTGCAGTGCGGTCTTTTTTCATTTTCTCCACCGATTCTTTTGTTCCAAATTCTTCCCAGTTATAATCGGGCCTGCCGGTTGGCTGCTTCATAGATATCATAACAAACTTTCCTTTTACATTGGGCAGCCATTGCTGAAAAGCCATTGAGTCGGCAACATCAGGAATAATGATAAGCCCTGCTGTAATATTTTTTCCTCCTGTATTCGGGCTCCATGCCAGTTGTGTTCCTTCCAGTGTTTTCACCCAGGGTTCCAGCATGTCAATATGAGCTATGCCACGTTCCCAGCCACGCCACTGGCCCCATTTTTCGTTTCGGGCTGCAATGACCCAGTTGCTGTATTTGCTGATGGCCCAGTCGTGTGCCTGCTGCATTTTTGGCGAGCCAACCAGCCTTGGCCCGATACCGTTAAATAATTCGTTGGCCAGGTTTTCCAGTTGCGAATTTTCATTTGCTTCCTGAACAATGCCGGCAATTATAACAGAGTCGTTAATTTGAGCGATACAAACTTTTGCAGGCAGTATGCAAATAACCAGCAGTAACTTAAATACATTTTTCATGAAACAAAATTTGATGGAATATTTTTTTGAATATTGAAGATAAGAAATCGTAGACAGGCTTATATTTTCAGATGCTGATTGTATTAGCCATGGCTGCAAAAAATTACCAGCCCATAAACAACATGCCTGCGCCGCATATAAATATTGTTAAGCCGCCCAGGGCATGCATGTACCTTTCTAATTTATTTGTTTTAAAAAAAGACAACCCGTAATAACCAAGAACAACCATTGTTATCATGGTAACAAGGGTAAAAAATGTATAGACAAGAATGAGCAGCAACATGCCCTGCCATGAATGTTGTGCTGCCGGAAAAAACAATAAGGGTATCATTGGTTCGCAGGGGCCCAATAAAAAAATGATGAACATTACCCAGGGTGTTACTTTATGCCTTTCGGTTGATTGAACTGCCTGGCCATGTTTGTGTTCATAAACATAAATGTCGCCGTCTTCATAAGTATCAAAATGTTTGTGTGGTTTGTTTTTAAATGCCCGCCACAAACCCCAGGTGCCGTAAATCAATCCAAACAAGAGCATTACCCAGCCGGCAATGCCGCCCCTGATGTTTTCCAGCCAGCCGGTTTTAGATATGCTCCATCCAACAACCGCACCTCCCAAACCCAGCAGTACAGAGCTCCAGACATGGCCGCAGCCGCAGATGATTGTCCATGATAATGTTTTTGCAAAACTCCATCCTCTTGCTTTCGACAATGCGATGAAGGGCAGATAATGATCGGGCCCGGTGATGGTGTGCAAGCAAGCAACAGTAATGGCGGCAGATATTAAAACCTGTAATTCAGCTTGCATGGCTAACAGGTTTTTGTGTTTGCAATAATGCAGCAATGTTTTTTAAACAATCGTGCAGTTGTGCTGCTTTGTATCCAAGTATTCTTATGATTAACCCATTTACCCCTGTTGCCGAAACTCCAAATATTATTTCGTTTTGCAGCATAAGAAAATCATTGATCACATCGCCTGCTTCAGCAACATTCATTTCATTGTTTAATAAAATTAAACTTGCCTGGTGGGTAAAGCCTTCCATTTGCCCCATCAAATTTGGATTAACCAGCAAAGGCTGCATCAATAAATTTTCTTTGATGATGAGTTTACTGTTGAGAAACACTTCGGTGATGCTATGGTATTTAGAAAAAGAAAATACTTCACCATTCTCCGAAAGGAGTCCTGTGGATAATTTTCTGCCGCAGGTTAAAATTTCACCCCACACTAAACTGCACTCATCATGTAAGTAAATTTTATTCCTTGTGGTAAAAATGGATTTTTTGTGGGGTACAGATGGATGAGGCAAAAAAGTAAAAGATGAGCCTTTTTGCAAATGAACTTCCATTAATTGCTTTGCACCCTTTTGCATATTAAACAAGCGCTGGTAAGATTGAGTATGCAAATGCAAAGCAGCATTTGCCGCTACATCAATTTTCATTTCATATTCATCTTCATCTAAAATACCCGGAGATGAACTCATCAGCATCAACTGCAACTGCTTTGTTGTTTTGTCTTCTGTTATATTCATCACTTTAAACGGTGGCGAAAAATAACAGTTGCCCAGCTTGGTCTGGCCATTATTAAAAGTGGTTTGTATGTGCAGCTTTGCTTTCATCTCCAAAGAGTTGGTTCGGTAACTTCTTCCAGCAAAGCATATTTTTTTATCCAGCCAATTACAGCATCCAAACCCTGAAGGCTCATAAGGTTAGTAAAAACAAAGGGGCTGCCATTACGCATTTTTCTTGCGTCCCGTTCCATCACATTTAAGTCGGCATTTACATAAGGTGCCAGGTCAATTTTATTAATAACGAGCAAATCACTTCTTGTAATACCCGGCCCGCCTTTACGTGGAATTTTATCGCCTTCGGCAACATCAATTACAAAAATGGTTACGTCTGCCAGGTCGGGGCTGAAGGTTGCAGATAAATTATCGCCACCGCTTTCTATAAAAATTATCTGAATGTCGGCAAACCGTGCTGCCATTTCTTCCACCGCTTCCAGGTTCATGCTTGCATCTTCACGAATGGCTGTGTGTGGGCAACCGCCGGTTTCCACACCAATAATTCTTTCCCTTGGCAATAAACTGTTTTGCGTTAAAAACTCTGCATCTTCTTTGGTATAAATATCATTGGTGATTACGCCAATGCTGTATTCACTTGCCAGCTTACGGCTCAGTCTTTCTATCAAGGCGGTTTTGCCCGAACCCACCGGGCCGGCAACTCCAATTTTTATGTAGTTTCTTTCCATGTTTTATTTTTTTGGCCACTAATTACACTGATTGGCACTAATAAAATACAAAACACATTCGTGTTTATTAGTGTAATTCGTGACCTGTGCTTTAACTCATGTACAGCCTCGAATACAATCTTTCATGCTGCATACTTTTTATATCAAACCCTGTGCAGCATAAACCAAGTAAATCTTCATCAGGTTCTAACGTTTTTTGAACCAACTCAATTATAAGTTCATGAATTAAAAACAAAATTTCCTGTCCGCTTTGCTGGCTTAATGGAACAAGTTTAACTGCATTGGTAACAAAGCCAACTGCAGCGTTGTAATAAAAACCATTCAATGCATCCTCCTTCGAAATGTTTAAGCTGCAGGCATATAAACCAAAAGCAAGGCAGTAATGCCCGGAAGCCTGCTGTTGTTTTATTGCAGCAGCATATTTTTCGAGCAAATCATTTATAGAAAATGGCTGAAAGATTTTCATCAGCCGCAAACCAAGTTTGTTGCTTGCCTGCCGCATTTCCCTGGGGAGTTTTACTGCTGAACATTCAGCATCCAGCAACAATATTTTTTGCAAATTATTATTTGTTGCAGCATCATAAACCAATGACACAAATGCAGCATCGGTGTATCGTAAATTCTGCGACAGCATCTGTACCACAAACTCTTTTGCACTTGTTTTATCTTTCACCAGGCCTTGCTGCACATAAGTTTCCAGTCCTGCAGAATGGGAGAATCCGCCAATCGGCAAGGTTGGATCTGTTAAATGCAATAAAGAAAGCAAAGCATTATTCATTGGCTGTGGTAAGTTTCATGATTTTAGAAAATAAAGTAGTGCTTTCACTTCCATGTGGCGCAACGGTTGTTTTGAACGGCTGTAATAATTTTCTTTGCTCCTGCTTAACTACATAACCCTGTGCAGTTAATAATTTGTACAAAGGCTGTTCAAAAGGTACAAGCAGTTCATTCTTTTCAAAAAATAAAGGCAGGTGCTTGTTGCCAATTTCATAACACACACTTGCCATTTCAAACATATTTTTTGGCATCACCACCAAACAATCACAAGGCAATACTTCCACAGCAATAATTGTTTGTTCATCTTCAAATAAAATATCTCCCTGTGTTAAAGAAGGATTGTCATTTAAAAATTTTAATGAAATTTCTTTCCCTGCATTTGTTTTTTTTCTTTGGATACGCTTGTTTGTTTCATACCAATGCAATAAAACCCAGTCAATGGTTTTATGACGGAGGTTGTAAGCATCTGTATTTCCAATCTTCTCCTGTATCAGCATAAAAAAATATTAGCAGTGTAATTCTTAACAATCATAAAAATCAGCGTTCTCATTTCTAAAATAAAAAATACCGTTGCGCCAATGGTAATTCCTTCATTGGTTCGCAGGTGATGGGCAAGCCATCTACTCTCACTTCATAATTTTCGGGGTTCACATCTATTTGTGGCGTAGCGTCATTATGAATCATATCTTTCTTGCCAATATTCCTGCAATTCTTTACAGGCAAAACCATTTTCTGCAAACCATAACCTTGCACCACATTTTTTTCCAATGATAATTTTGAAACAAAAGTTGCACAGGTGTTGTGTAAAGCTTTTCCTGCCGCACCAAACATGTGCCGGTAAATAACAGGCTGCGGTGTTGGGATGGAAGCATTGGGGTCGCCCATTCTTGCGGCGATAATCATTCCGCCTTTAATAATCATTTCGGGTTTTGCGCCAAACATAGATGGCTTCCACAAAACAATATCGGCCAGTTTTCCTTTTTCTATTGAACCAACATATTCGCTGATGCCATGTGTGATAGCAGGATTGATGGTGTATTTAGACACATATCTTTTTACCCTGAAATTATCATGCTCTTCTCCTTCATCTTCCGGCAGGCTTCCACGCTGCACTTTCATTTTATGAGCTGTTTGCCATGTTCTTGTTATCACTTCTGCCACACGGCCCATAGCCTGGCTGTCGCTGCTCATCATGCTGATGATTCCCATGTCGTGCAAAATATCTTCGGCAGCAATAGTTTCGGGGCGAATGCGGCTGTCGGCAAACGAAATGTCTTCTGCCACCAACGGACTTAAGTGATGACAAACCATGAGCATGTCCAAATGTTCATCAATAGTATTTACGGTATAAGGTCTTGTTGGGTTCGTAGAAGACGGAAGAATGTTTGGATACATGGCAATTTTAATAATATCCGGTGCATGGCCGCCGCCGGCGCCTTCTGTATGAAAAGTATGTATCACTCTTCCGTTAATGGCTGCAACTGTATCTTCCAGAAATCCTGCTTCATTCAATGTATCGGTATGAATAGCAATTTGCACATCCAGCTTATCTGCAACTTTTAACGAAGCATCAATTACTGCAGGTGTACTGCCCCAGTCTTCATGTATTTTTAAACCCAATGCCCCTGCTTCTATTTGTTCTTCTAATGGAGCTGTGGTCGCACAATTTCCTTTTCCCATAAAACCCAGGTTCATAGGATAAGCTTCGGCTGCTTCCAGCATTTTTTGAATATTCCATGCACCTGGTGTTACGGTTGTTGCAGCAGTTCCATCAGCCGGGCCGGTGCCGCCGCCTAACATAGTAGTAATGCCACTGAACAACGCATGGTCTATTTGTTGCGGACAAATAAAATGAATATGCGTATCAATGCCGCCGGCTGTTGCTATCAGGCCTGCGCCTCCATGCACTTCGGTGCTGGCACCAATAATCATGTTGGGTGTAATGCCATCCATCGTATCGGGGTTGCCAGCTTTGCCAATGCCCACAATTTTCCCATCTTTAATTCCAATGTCGGCTTTCACAATTCCCCAATTGTCGATGATGATTGCGCTGGTAATCACAAAGTCTAATACACCATCTTTTCGAAGGGCTGTAGATGACTGGGCCATACCATCACGAATGGTTTTACCGCCACCAAACTTTGCTTCATCGCCATACACTGTGTAATCTTTTTCAATTTCAATAAAAAGTGCTGTATCTGCCAGCCGAACCTTATCGCCGGTGGTGGGGCCATACATGCTGGCATAATTTCCTCTTCGCATGTTCACACTCATGGCTTGCTGTTTTTAAATTTATTTAAATAAGATTTCCTGAAAGCTGCTGATTTATTTGTTGCCGAAGTGGTGCTGCCATTGGTAAGATTATTAAAGCCGGTTATTTTTTTCTTGCCGCCAAACGTTACCAGTTTTACATCCAGTTCTTCCCCCGGCTCAAACCTTACGGCAGTTCCTGCAGGAATATCCAGGCGCATCCCAAATGCTTTTTCCCTGTCGAAACTTAATTTGCGGTTCACTTCAAAAAAATGGAAATGCGAGCCAATTTGTACCGGCCGGTCGCCGGTATTTACAACACTGAGAGCAATTGTTTTTCTGCCGGCATTTATTTTAATACTAGCCGGCGCCAAAATATATTCTCCAGGAATCATTTTTTATTTTTTAATTGTTAACTGATAATTTGCCGATGTTTAATTTTCAATGCTCAACTTTCAATATTCAACGAATAGGATCATGCACCGTCACCAGTTTTGTGCCGTCAGGAAAAGTTCCTTCTACCTGGATATCATGAATCATTTCGGCAACGCCTTCCATTACATCTTTTTTTGTAAGGATGGTGGCGCCGTATTGCATCAGTTCAGCAACGGTTTTGCCATCACGAATTGCTTCCTGCAATCTTGAGCTTATCAAAGCAATTGCTTCCGGGTAATTTAATTTAAGCCCTCTTGCCTTTCTTTTTTCTGCCAGTTCGCCAGCCACAAAAAGCAATAGCTTCTCCGTTTCTCTGGGTGATAAGTGCATACTGTTGTTGAATTGATGTAAAAAATGCTGGCAGGCAATCGAAGAACTATAAAAGTAAATAAAAATGTTTGGCGGCGGATAATTTTGTTCGGTAATCTCTCCGTGCAAACATTTATTGTAGCTTTGAGAACAAAAACAACCACATGCCCGAAGCATACGTAAACTCACATATAGAACACGGCATCAATACCATCGAGTTCTTTCATCCGCAAAGCAATTCTTTACCCGGAAAAATATTAGAAGAACTGGCCAAAGAAATTCATTTTGCCGGAACGCATGACGATACAAAAGTGATTGTATTAAAAAGTGCCGGCGACAAAACATTTTGCAGCGGCGCAAGTTTTGACGAACTGGCTGCCATCAAAACTGAAGCAGAAGGATTGGAATTTTTCAGCGGCTTTTCCCATGTTATTAATGCCATGCGAAAATGCCCTAAGTTTATTATTGGAAGAATACAGGGCAAATGTGTTGGCGGCGGCGTTGGCCTGGCAGCAGCAGTTGACTATGCCATTGCCACAGACAAAGCCGAAGTAAAACTTAGTGAACTTGCGGTGGGCATCGGCCCATTTGTTGTTGGCCCGGCAGTGGAAAGAAAAATTGGTACCGCAGCGTTCAGCACACTGGCCATTGATGCTGCCATGTGGCGTAATGCCGACTGGGCAAAACGTAAAGGCCTTTTTGCTGAAATTCACGACAGCATCGAGGCAATGGATGAAGCCATCTACCGCCTCAGCAATACACTGATGCATTCATCGCCGCAGGCAATGGCAGAGATGAAAAAAATATTTTGGAAAGGAACCGAGCATTGGGATGAACTGCTGAAAGAAAGAGCAGCCATCAGCGGCAGGCTGGTGCTGAGTGATTATACAAAGAATGCGATTGCGAAGTTTAAAGCGAAGAGTTAAAGGGAAATTGGCTAAGAACATAAAGGAGAAAAGGTGGTAAAAATACTCTCCTTTCCCCTTGTTTCCTGTTAGTCAAAAAAAATCAATCTATTTTCTCTTTTATCCTCTTAGCTAAAGATTATCATATTGGTACAAAGGATCAATAGCTGAACCCGGAGGTATTTCCATCACAGGTTTTATAATGCCGTCTTTTAATCCATACACCCATCCATGCAAATGAGGGCTGTTGTTATTTTTCCATGCCCTTTGTATGATGGATGTTTGTGCAAGATGCGTTACCTGTTCTTTCACATTCAGTTCTACCAGCCTGTCTGTTCTTGAATCTTCATTGGTGATGGCATTCAGTTGTTCTCTATAAACATGGTACACATCTTTTATATTCCTGAGCCACATATTCAATACAGGCTTAAAATCCTGGTTGCTCATGGCGGCTTTTATACCACCGCAGCCATAATGGCCGCAAACTATTACATGCTTAACGTGTAAATAGTTCACAGCATAATCCAGAACGCTCAGTAAATTAACATCAGTATGCACTACCATGTTGGCAATATTGCGGTGCACAAAAATTTCGCCTGGCTGTGTGCCGGTTATTTTATCTGCAGGCACACGGCTGTCGCTGCAGCCAATCCATAAAAACTCCGGAGTTTGTATAGAAGACAGGCGGTTAAAAAACTCCGGGTCATCATCATGCATTTCCTGTGCCCATGCTTTATTCTCTAATAATAATTTTTCGTATGTATTCATGACTATATCGTTGTTTTTAATGGTTGGTTGAATAATAAATGTACTGCTTTATACTGGCTTACTTTTATTTCTACCCTTATGTTTTTTAAATGGGCATGCGTCATAAAATTGTTTACTTCTTCTATCACATCCTTGTCTATAAAATCTGCTCTTGTTGCATCAATAAGTACAAAAGCATTTTCAGGCACTTCTTCCAATTTTCTTTTGATGATGGGCTTGTTTAAAAATGATACATCCTTCCGCAGCCGGAATAAAAATTTATTATCATCATGCACCACAAGCACCGCCGACCTGAAATTGCTTCTTACCATATAAAACAACCCAACAGCAATGCCAATCAAAATTCCTTTCAGCAGGTCTGTAATTAAGATGGCTGCAATTGTTACTACAAAAGGAACAAACTGGTCCCATCCTTTCTGATAAAAATTTTTAAACAAAGAAACTTTTGCCAGTTTATACCCCGTAAAAATAAGAATGGCTGCCAATGCTGCCAACGGAATTTTATTTAAAATAAAAGGAATAAACATTACACAAAGCAACATTAAGAGGCCATGCAAAACTGTCGATATTTTTGTTTTGGCACCTGCACTTACATTGGCGGAACTTCTTACCACCACAGAAGTAAGCGGCAACCCTCCAATCAATCCTGAAACAATATTACCAATGCCTTGTGCTTTCAGTTCCCGGTTGGGCGGCGTTACTCTTTTAAGGGAGTCTAATTTATCTACTGCCTCAATGCCGAGCAATGTTTCAAGGCTTGCCACAATTGCCAGTGTAAAACCCACTATCCATACATCTGCTTTTTTAAGATATTCCAGTTTTGGAAAAGTAAAGAAGGAAAAAAAATCATCCATGCCAGTTGCTACAGGCAGAGCTACCAGATGCTTTGTATCTAATGCATACTCAGGTTGATAAGTTTTAAAACATTCGTTGATGATTGTACCTGCCAATACAACAACCAGCGGCCCGGGAATAAGTTGAAACAGCTTTTTTGTTTTAAGAAATTTTTGCTCCCATAATATTAATATAAAAAGAGAAGCGGCACCTATTACAATAGCTGATGGAGTTATAAAACTAAAAGCATTAAGTAAACCAGAAAATGTATTTTCTTTATTTCCTTGCTCAAATGTTTCATCGCCGGCAAAGTCAGCATCATAACCAACAAGATGCGGAAACTGTTTTAAGATCAATATCAGACCAATGGCTGCTAACATTCCTTTAATAACTGAATTTGGAATATAATCACCAATAACACCGGCTTTTATAAAACCAAGTATTAGTTGTATAAAACCAGCAATAACAACTGCCAGCAGGAAGGCTTCAAACACCTGCAGTTTTAAAATGGCGGTGGCTACTATTACTGTTAAGCCTGCGGCAGGCCCTGTTACACTTAAATGAGAGCCGCTTATTAAACCAACCACCACTCCGCCAACAATACCGGCAATAATACCTGAAAACAATGGAGCTCCTGAGCCAAGGGCAATACCCAAACAAAGGGGTAATGCTACCAGCAATACCACTACCGATGCCGAAAAATCGGCACCTATATTTTTAAAAATAGATTTCATCATTAGGTTGATTTATTCACAACTGCATACAGGCGTTTATTATACCAAACTAAATTTCATTTTAGGCTATCGATAGCTATCAGAATGCGTTGGCTGAAATTCAAACAGCGCCTTTGCAGGGCTGGGCTTTGGTAAATACCGGTTGGGTTAACTATAAAATCCACTCGGCATTACAAATACCGGATGCAAGTTGTTAAGTAAAAAAAGAGAATAAAAATTGCTTCCCCGAAAAGGGACACAACTCATTAAATACTATCCTTGTTGGGGGGCGGAGTAAGAATTTCTGCGGTATAAAAAACCGGGATAGTTTCTGAGTAATGAAAGAAAGCATCTTTATTTAAAATGAGAGCCGGACTTACAGATAAATCAATTTCATGCATGAGTTTATCTTCATCCAGCATTCGCATATTTTTGGTAGCACTCTTATTTGCTTCTGCTATTTCTTCTGTTAGCTGGTTATCAATAAAAAAATAATTGATGACCTGCCTTGCAGGAACCAACTGGAGCATCAGCACCAATATTAAAAATGAGCTTATAATTTTTTTAAGTGCCACTGGTGTAAATATATTATACCAATGCCAAAAGAATCTATTTGTTAAAGCGATATAACAATTTTATGACAGAAAGGATATCAAATATTCAATCCCCCACAGGCGCTGATGGTTTGCCCGGTAACATAACTGCTTAAATCGCTTGCCAGAAACAAAGCAACGTTTGCAATATCCTCTGCACTTGCAAAGCGCTGCAGCGGAATGCTTGCCTTGTATTTATCTGCCGCTTCGCCTTCTTTTAAATAAGAGGTCATATCGGTTTCGACAAAACCGGGTGCAATGGCATTGCAGCGAACATTGCGGCTGCCTAATTCTTTGGCCACACTTTTTGTAAAACCTATAACGCCGGCTTTACTGGCGGCATAGCTGCTTTGGCCAGCATTCCCCATTTCGCCAATAATGCTGCTCATGTTAATGATGCTTCCGCTTCTGGCTTTCATCATGGGTCTTATTATTTGCTTGGTCATGTAAAACACACTGTTCAGGTTTACTTTTATTACTTCTTCAAATTGCTCCGGGCTCATCCGCAGCAATAAATTATCTTTTGAGATGCCGGCATTGTTTACACAAATGTCTACGGCTCCAAATTCTTTTAAAACATCATTTACAAAACTTTCGCAGGCGGCATAATCACCTGCATTACTTTGGTAAGCTTTTGCTTTAACGCCCAGTGCCGTTAATTTTTCTTCCAGTGCTTTTGCTTTTTCTGCACTGCTGTCGCTTATGTATGTAAACGCAACATTACACCCATGCTCTGCAAATTTTAATGCAATGCCTTGGCCAATGCCCCGGGCTGCGCCGGTTACTATGGCTGTTTTCCCTTCAAGAAGTTTCATTGTGTTTTATTTATTTTTTGTAACAAGCAAAAGTACAAACATCAGCATCGTTGTGTCACTCACTTGTGCTTTTTATTTCTACGCTGCTTTGCCTGTGTTTTATGGCAACAATTTCTTCCAGCATTTCTCTTTCATTGCTAAGCCTTGGCACTTTATGTTGCCCCCCAAGTTTTCCTTTGCTGCGTAACCATTCGGTAAAAACTCCTTTGTGCAACACTTGCACTATTGGCATCCTCAGCGCAATATCCTTATACCGCTTGGCTTCATAATCGCTGTTGATGCTTTTTAATGCGCTGTCTAATTCAGCAATAAATCTATTCAAATCATCCGGTTCTTTATCAAACTCCACCAGCCATTCATGTGTACCATTATTTCCTTCGCTGAAATAAACAGGTGCTGCTGTATAATCATTTACCACAGCATTTGTTTTTTCTGCTGCCATGGCAATGGCTTTATCGCTGTTGTCAACAATTACTTCTTCGCCAAAAGCATTCATATAATGCTTCAATCTGCCGCTTACTTTTATTTTATATGGGTTTAAAGAAGTAAACTTAATGGTATCTCCAATCAAATACCGCCACAGGCCGCCAGTGGTACTTATCACAGGTGCATAATTTTTTTCAACCTGCACATCTTTTAAACCCACCGTTTGCGGATTGTCTTTTCCATACTCGTCAACCGGCATAAACTCATAAAAAATTCCATGCTCTGTAAACAATAACATGCCATCATCACCAGGGCTTTGCTGGCCTGCAATAAAACCTTCGCTTGCATTGTATATTTCCTGGTAGTTTATTTTAGCACCAATAATTTTATCAAACTGTTCTTTGTAAGGCACAAAAGAAACGCCGCCATTAATATACAGTTCCAGGTTGGGCCACACTTCTTTGATGGTTGCTTTGCCTTTTATTTCTAAAATGCGTTTTAGCAAAAGCAATGTCCATGTGGGTACGCCTGCAAGCGACGTTACATTTTCATTGGCAGTAATCTGCGCCAGCTTTTCAATTTTATTTTCCCATTCATCCAACAATGCTACGCTTAGTTCAGGTGTACGAATCCATTGCCCCCAAAAAGGAGAGTTTTGCATCAGCACAGCGCTCAGGTCGCCGTATTGAATTTCTTCATTCACTTTACTTATCTGGTGAGAGCCGCCAACAACCAACCCCTTGCCCGTGAGCAAATCGCTGGAAGGAAAATTTTTGTAATAATTACTCAGCACATCTTTGCTTGCCTGAAAATGGTTTTGTTGCAGGCTTTCATCGCTGATAGGGATGAACTTACTTTTATCTGATGTGGTGCCCGATGATTTGGCAAACCATTTTACGGGAGTATTCCATAAAACATTGTCTTCGCCATTCATCATCCGCTCTATGTATGGCTTCATATCGTCATACTCATGAATGGGGATGTTTTTTTTAAACTCTTTTAAGGTAAACAGTTTGCTGAATCCATATTTCTTCCCAAACTCTGTGTATTGCGCTGTGGTAACCAAATCCTGCAATACATGGTGCTGTACTGCCACCGGATGTCTGCTCCAGTTTTCAATACGCCAAAGGCGCATACGGGCAAGCTTGGATATGGCAGATGACAGCAGTTTCATTTAACTGCCAAGATAGAAAATTATCGGGCAGCATCCTCATGCAAATAATCTTTCCGTTTTAATTCAAAGTTTTTTCCAAGATATAAACGTCTTACCTGTTCATTATTTGCCAGCTCTTCGGCAGTGCCATGTTCAAAAATCTTTCCATCAATTAAAAGATAAGCTCTGTCGCAGATAGAAAGTGTTTCATTCACATTATGGTCGGTTATTAAAATGCCAATGTTTTTAAATTTCAGTTTGGCAACAATTGCCTGTATGTCTTCCACAGCAATTGGGTCCACGCCGGCAAATGGTTCATCCAATAAAATAAATTTAGGGTTTACGGCAAGTGCCCTGGCAATTTCTGTTCTTCTTCTTTCGCCGCCGCTTAAGGTGTCGCCATTATTTTTTCTTACATGCTGCAGCCTGAATTCATCCAGCAGGCTTTCTAATTTATCTTTCTGTTCCTTTTTAGTTAGTTTAGTCATTTCCAGTACAGCGGTAATATTATCTTCCACACTCAGCTTCCTGAAAATGCTTGCTTCCTGTGGCAGGTAACCAATGCCCATTTGTGCCCTTTTGTACATGGGCAACCTGGTAATATTAATGTCGTTTAGAAAAACTTCACCTTCATCTGGTTTTATCAGCCCAACCACCTGGTAAAAAGATGTTGTTTTGCCTGCGCCGTTTGGCCCAAGCAAGCCAACAATTTCTCCCTGTTTTACATTAAAAGAAACTTTGTTTACTACAGTGCGGCTGCCGTAAACTTTTACCAGGTCTTTTGTTTGTATTGTTAAACTCAAATTGGAATGTTTACAGCAAAAATAGTGTAAAGACAGTAATGGCTGCAAGCTGCTTATTATTTAACAGCTGTTTGTGCTTTATTGCATCTTAACTATGTTTGCAGAATATTTTAATCATAAAAAATAAATAAGCTCCTTTAGGGGGTTGGGGTATGAAAGTAATTGACCACATAAACGAGGCAAAAGGCACACTGGTTTCTTTTGAAATTCTTCCGCCATTAAAAGGAAAAGGCATTCAGTCGCTGTATAAACATCTTGACCCTTTGATGGAGTTTAAACCATCTTTTATCAATGTAACTTACCATAGAAGTGAGCATGTGTTTAAAAAAAATGCGGATGGCAGTTTTCAAAAAGTTGTTATCCGCAAACGCCCCGGCACCGAAAGTATTTGCGCTGCCATCATGAATAAATACAATGTGGATACGGTGCCGCATTTAATTTGCGGTGGCTTCAGTGTTAATGAAACCGAGGATGCCCTTATTAATTTACATTACCTGGGCATAGATAATGTGCTGGTATTAAGAGGCGATGCTGCAAAAAACGAAACGGCCTTTGAGCCGGAACCCGGCGGGCATAAATACGCATGTGATTTATTGAAACAGGTGGTTAATTTAAATTCGGGCATTTACTTAGAGCAGGATTTAAAAGACAGCAGCAAAACAAAATTCTGTATTGGTGTGGCTGGTTATCCCGAAAAACATTTTGAAGCGCCCAATATGGATACCGATTTAAAATACCTGAAAGATAAAGTGGACATGGGCGCTGATTATATTGTAACGCAAATGTTTTTTGACAATGAAAAATATTATGCCTTTGTTAAAGCATGCAGGAACATTGGTATTACTGTACCCATCATTCCGGGACTGAAACCTATTTATAATAAGAAGCAGTTAACAATGCTGCCAAAAGTTTTCAGTATTGATTTGCCCGCCGCTTTAAGCAACGAAATAATAAAATGCAAAACAGATGAAGAAGTTGAAAATGTGGGGGAAGAATGGTTGCTGCATCAATCGAAAGAGTTAAAGAAATTTGGAGTGCCGGTATTGCATTATTACACACTGGGCAAACCACATATTGTGGCTAATGTGGTAAAGGAACTGGTTTAAAATATTTCAAAAAAAATAAAGGGCTTTCAAAAACTGAAAGCCCTTTTTATTAATCCGCCTGTGCTAAATTTTTATTTGCCCAAAGGAATACCAACAGATAAACCCAGCGTACGGTATTTGTTTTTATCATTCACTGTGTTGTTGCTTTCTGTTGAATTTATTTTGGCAAGGCCAAAACCATAATTCAGCTTAATCATCAACTTTGCAAATTCAAATCCACCGCCTACATTCAGGCCATAATCAAAACGTTTCAGTTTGTCGTATGCTGCATCATCCTGTTTTGATGTAAAAGGGTCGTCATTGCTGAATTTAATATTAGCAGTTGATGTTGAGTACAACGGGCCAATTTTTGATTCAGATTTTGATTTGCCGGCAACACCAATAGCAATATAAGGACCGGCATTAAAAAACAACCTGGTTCCTGCAACCATCGGAACTTTTACAACTGCATTCAAAGGAATTTCAATGTAAAGCGGATTGAATGTTGATTTCACATAATCATTGCCACCATTAAAATAGGTTTCTGCTTTAGAACCTCTGCCCGATAATAATATTCCGGTTTCAAGGCCAACGAGTTTGGTAAACCCAAAACGATTCATCAACCCAATATTAAAAGTTGTGAGCAGGTTATTTTTTTCTGTTTGCCCGTCATTTGTTTTTGTAATGTTGGCTAGGTTCATTCCTCCCTGCAGATAAGTCTGTGCTTTTGTGCTTACTGCTGTTGTTGTTAAAGCAAATGCGATAAATAATTTTTTCATCTTCTTTTAGTTTTGTTAATAAAATTCCGGTTTGTATTTTATACATTTAATTGCCGGATACATTCTTTGAATACCCCATAGACAAAAAGCCTGCCAACAAGTTTTGCTGACAGGCTTTTCATTTGTAATAAAATTGTCATTACTTCAAAAGCGACTGAAATACTTTTTCATCTACTTTAACAGGATATTTCTTTTTTAACTCAGCAATCCATTTTTCTTCAAGCACAAGCTGGTAATCATTTATCACCAGCCCTTTTGCTTCTTCAAAACTGCGTTGCATGCCGGCAGGGTATAGTTTCAAAATTTTTAAAAAAGATACTGTGCCATCTGTATTATTTACAACCGGTGTTGAAATAAGGCCAGCCTCAGCCTTAACAGCATCAGGCAAAGTAATCTGCGATAATTCATACCTGCCCGAATCTGCCTGCACTACAGCATTGCTTTGCTCTGCAATTTTTTTCCAGTCGCCACCCTTTTTTAATGATTCAATTGCATCGCTGGCAGCCCTTGCATCCTTACAGTTAAACAATAAAATATCTGCACTTGCAGCCCACAGGTATTTTGTTTTATTCTGATTGTACATTTTTTGCAACCCTGCACTGTCGTTGGCAGCACTTCCCCACACATTTTTTTCCATTATCTCAAACAGCATATTGCCTTCTCTAAATTCCTGCATCTGGTATTTAAAATCAGTGTTGTATTCGTCGAGGTGTTTTTTATAAAATTCCAGCGCAGTAATGTTGATGTATTTATCCAGCAGCTCTTTATTGGTTTCTCCTTTATACAATTCGCCGCTGCCTTTATAATCTTTCACAAAATTCAGCCAGTCGCTGCCTTTTACATTGTTTTTTCCGAAAGAGAAAATTGTTTTATTGCTCACCGGAAATTTTTGTGTTCTTTCGGCTGTGGGATTTACACTGATGCTGTCGGCATATTTAAAAATATCTGCGTCTTTAACGGCTGCATTTTTTTTAAACCCGATTTTTTTAATTACCTCTTTTGTAAATTTTTCTTTGGCCGCATCCACCCTTGAATCCTGCAGTATTTTTTGCTTCAGCTCATAAATAAATGTTGCATCAGTTTTATCTGCAGGAGTTGGCGTATTACCCAGGCGTTTCAGTATATGAAAGCCAAACTGCGTAAAAAATGGTTTACTTATATCGCCGTCTTTGGTAAGCTTCAACACTTCTTTTTCGTAAGGCAGCTCAAATTTTCCTGTACCAAACTCGGCCATTTCGCCGCCGGTGAGGTAAGTTAATTTATCGTCGCTGTATTGTTTTGCCAGTTCGGCAAAGTCGGCCCCGGCTTTTAATTGGGTATAAATTGAATCTGCTCTGTGTTGAAGTTCCTTAAAATTAATATCATTTTGGCCCGGAGGAAAAGCAAGTAATATCTGTGCAACCTTCCACCTGCCTGCACTTTTTCTTTCTTCAATAACTCTGAAAACATGCAATGCATTTTTTGAACGGTAAGGTTTACTGGGTTCGCCCAGCTTTAAGCCGTAAATAATATTTTCATATTCATAGGGAACAGAAAACGCTGTGATGAACCCAAAATCGGTTCCCTTTATTTTTAAGTATTTTGACGAAATATCATCCACCATTTCGTCGTAATCCATTTTGCCGTCTTTTATTTCTTCGTACACTTCTTTCATGGCTTTCCATGCTTTTAAGGTATCCTCCGGCTTCATCTTTGAATCTATGCCGACAGAAAAATGCAAAACGTGTAAATCTTTCTGGCTTCTTTCAAATGCTTCCTGGGTCAAAGCTTCCATTCCCTTTTCATCATTCATATAGCTGTCTTCCACCTGCCCTCTAAAACTTTGTATGTCGTACTGAAGCTGCGGTAATGTATCTAAGCGGAGTACCTGTGCTGCCTTTACTTTCAGTTTAAACCTAGCATACAAATCCAGGTATTCCCTCAAAGATTTTTTTTTATCGGTAACAGGCGTTTTGTTTTTATTGTAAGCCCTTAAAAATTCATCTTTTCCTACAGCCTGGTTGCCAAACGTAAAAAGTGTTTGCGAAAAAAGCGATACAGAAACAAACGACAACAGCGCTGCTAAATAAAATTTCTTCATAATTATTAATTTGTTTTCCATTTTACCTGCAGCAAATCATTCATCTGCTGCCAGGTTAGTTTTTTTCCAATAATGCGTTTCTCTTTATCCAATAAATACAACATGGGGGTCATTGTAACATCATACAACTGCCTGAAGCCTGCTTTTTGTGCGGCATAATCTGCCTGTTCCATTTCTTTGGTTTGGTAAACATGAACCCAGTCGGTAAGATGATGTTCCTTCGTATATTTTATCCATTCTGCTTTGGCATCTTCACTCAGCACAGCATAAATTTTTACATCGTGTTGTTTCCAGCTTGCCTGGTAAACAGAATCTAATCTTGGAACTTCTTCTTTGCAATGGCCGCAGCCCGGATCCCAAAAACAAACAACCGTGTAGTCAGCATTTACATCATACAATGGGGTTGGCTTTCCAGTGCTGTCAATCATTTCAAGGTTGGCGGCTTTTTCGCCAATTAAATTTGCCATCAGCATATAAGCCCTGCGGCTGATGGTTTGCATCTGCTTTTCATTCAGCCAGTTTGTTAAACCCTTGCTGTGGTATTTTTCGAACAGGTGAACAAAAATTGCATCCTGCCCCATGTATTTTGGATTGATGTATTCATCCGTAAGCCAGTTCAGTAAAAATTTATACATCTCCGGGCAACTGCGGGCCAGCAGCAACTTGTAATCAATGTCTTTAATGATACTGTCTGGTACTTGTATAATCGTTTCCCTGTAATAGCGTTCTAATTTTGGTAAAAAGAAAGGTGTGCGAATTACCTGCTCGTCCATGAAAGTAACTCCATCCCAGTAATGTGTTTTGTAATAATTATAATTATCCAGCGAATCTTTACGGGTTACCGGTTTTGTAATAAGTATTTGTGGGTCTTTCATTGCTGTAAGCAAAATAGCCAGCATACTTTTGGGGCTTTGCTTAATAATACCGTTGCGGTATTCGTTCAGTTCTTTTTGATACTGGTTGTATTTTTTTTCATGTGCTATAGAATCTTCTTTAGTAGAAGATTTTGTATATGCAACCCTTTCAGTTTCTATAAGCCTGCCTTTGGCAGCGGTAAATTTTTGGTATTGGGCAAATAAAATATTTTCTTTTGAGCCGGTTACCACAAATTTGTTAATCAAATCTGTTGTATCTGCTTTGATAGAAATAATTTGTTCTTTACTGATAAAAAAATCTGACCGCAGTCGTTTCCCCGGAAAAACGATGGTGTAAATGCCTCCCGGTAGTTTACGGCTGCCTTTAAAAACAGCGATGCCCTTGTTACTCATGGCCGCCGAATCTTCTACATTTAAATTAGCACCGCTATGATAGGTTAAATATGCAATGCCGCTCTTAAATTGCGGTGCATTTAAAGTAACCCTGAAGTTTTGGGTAAAAGCCACGCTGGCAAATAAAAAAGCTGGTAAAAAAAGGATAAATTTTTTCATTGTACTTAAAGGATTGCAAATGTATTTAAAAACCCTGATTAATGGGCAGGAAGCGATTGCTGCCTGTATTTAAAATGGCATTTGATTAACAAAACCAATAATGACTATTTATGAGGTAAATTTGCTGCCGTGAGAAAAAAGAAAAATAAAATAATCCTGCACAATCTTGCTGTTACCGATTACGCTGCCGAAGGCAGGGCGCTGGCAAAACCTGATGGAAAAGTGATTTTTATTGAGGGCGCTGTGCCAGGCGATGTGGCCGATGTGCTTATTACCAAAAACAAAAAAGACTGGGCCGAAGGCCGGATGCTGGAAATAAAGGAGTTTTCTAAAGAACGAACAATGCCTTTCTGCAAACATTTTGGTGTGTGTGGCGGATGCAAATGGCAAATGCTGCCCTATGCAAAACAACTTGAATACAAGCAGCAGGAAGCCATTCAAAACTTAAGACGCATTGGCAAAATTGAGTATGCCGAAATATTACCCATTGCCGGCAGCGATGATACAATTCATTACAGGAATAAACTGGAGTTTACTTTCAGCAACAAGCGATACCTGACAAAGGATGAAATCGGGAATGCAGAAACTTCGGCTTTGCAAAACGCATTGGGTTTTCATGTACCCCGGATTTTTGACAAGGCAATTGACATTGACGAATGTTTTTTAATGGACGATGTAAATAATAAAATCCGCAACAGCATTCGTTTTTTTGCACAACAAAACAATTATTCTTTTTATGATATTAAAGAACATACCGGCTGGCTGCGGAATATTATCATTCGTTATTGCACCACTGGCGAACTTATGGTAAATATGGTATTTAATTACGAGGATGAGGCAGAGCAAAAAAAACTGTTGGACAATTTATTGAAAGAAGTTCCTTTCATTACAACACTGCTCTATACCATAAATCCAAAATGGAATGACAGTATTTATGATTTAACGCCGCAGGTTTATTCCGGAAAAGGTTTTGTAATGGAGCATCTGGAAGAATTTCAATTTAAAATTTCGCCCAAATCTTTTTTTCAAACCAATACAAAGCAGGCAGAAAAACTATACAGCATTGCAAGGGACTTTGCAGGACTTACAGGCAATGAAATTGTGTACGACCTTTATTGCGGCACCGGCAGCATCGGCATATTTGTAAGCAAACTGGCCAAAAAAATTATTGGCGTAGAAGTAATAGAGGATGCAATAAAGGATGCAAAAGAAAATGCAGCCCTCAACAATATTACCCATGCAGAGTTTTTTGCCGGCGATGTAATTAAAATTTGCGACGATGCTTTTTTTGCAACACATGGCCGCCCCGATGTAATTATTACCGACCCTCCCCGTGCCGGCATGCATGAAAAATTAGTTAACAAACTTTTAGAAATAGCTGCACCAACAATTGTGTATGTTAGCTGTAATACTGCTACGCAGGCAAGAGATATTAATTTGCTGAGTGAAAAATACCGGGTTGAAAAAATTCAGCCGGTAGATATGTTTCCGCACACACACCATATTGAATGTGTGGCATTGCTGAAACTGAAATAATTTTTATAAACTAATTTTGAAGAATGTCATACAATAATTCCGGAAACAGGTACCAGCGAACAACTCCCATTGTTCTCAATCTTATAATAATTAACGGCCTTGTTTTTTTAGCCCAGATTGCTTTAGATTCAACGATGAATTTAACCGACAAACTGGCGTTATATCCTTATGGCACCAGCCAGTTTAAGCCCTATCAATTAGTAACCCACATGTTTGCTCACGGAGGATTTTTACACATCCTTTTTAATATGTACGGCCTGTGGATGTTTGGAACTGTTCTGGAAAGATCATGGGGGCCAAAACGGTTTCTAATTTTTTACCTTGCCTGTGGTCTAGCTGCCGGAATTGCACAGGCATTGCTGGTGCATGATGCGCCGGCAGTTGGTGCATCGGGGGCAATTATGGGTTTGCTGGGGGCTTTTGGATATTTATTTCCCAATACACAATTTTTTATTCTGCCGTTTCCTTTTCCTATAAAAGCTAAATATCTTGTAATGATTGTTGCGGCAATTGATTTGTTTGGTGGTTTTCATCCCGGCGGGGCAGATAATGTTGCACACTTTGCACACCTTGGAGGATTGGTGATGGGATTAATACTTGTAATTATCTGGAACAAAACCAACAGAAAAACGTTTTACTAATTTTAAAAAAAATCAATGGGCGAATCGGACAGGTATATCGAACACAGGGGTAAATACCGGCAGCCGGGTTTTGGTCTTAATATCAACAGCCCGGTGGTGATGCTTGTTATTATCAACTTCACTGTTTTTTTATTTGTAAAAATGTTTACGTTTGGCAATGCCATTGGCGATACTTCCATTGCGCCATTCTTTAATGACAAAATGGGGGCCTTGCTGGTTCCATCTTCTTTTAATAAAATTTTATCGCAGCCATGGAGCATCATTACTTATAGTTTTTTTCACCTGCAGTTTTTAAACCTGCTGGGCAATATGCTTTGGCTCTGGGGCTTCGGTTCCATACTGCAGACCATTGCAGGAAACAAAAAAACTTTTCCAATTTATTTGTATGGTGCGGTTGCCGGAGCTGTTGCTTTCATGGCGGCCAATACCATTTTAAAAAGCACCGGCCTTTATAATTTTTATCCTTTGCAGGGTGCCAATGCTGCGGTGATGGCAGTTGCAGCAGCGGCCACTACCATAGCGCCCGATTACAGAATTTTCAGGCAGATAGGAAAAGGTATTCCAATCTGGATATTAACGGCTGTTTATCTGCTGGTTGATTTGGCCGGGCTTGGGTCAACTGCTGCGCCGCTCTTTTCGGCACATTTAGCAGGTGCTCTCATTGGGTTTTTATTTGCTTATAGCTGGCGCAGGGGTTACGACTGGGGTGCCTGGATGAATAATTTTTATGAATGGCTTATTAATTTATTCAGTCCTTCCAAAAAAGAAAAGCAGAATAAGGTGAAAGAAAAAGTTTTTTATAATGCCGGCAAAACAAAACCTTATACTAAGACTGCCAATATTACCCAGGAGCGAATTGATGAAATCCTTGATAAAATAAATCAGAAGGGTTACCAGTCGCTTAACAGGGAAGAAAAAGAAATTCTGAAAAAAGCAAGTGAGGAATAGACTCAATGCTGCATCGATTAACTGTTTAATTGTTGAATTATCTTTTTAACCATTAGGCAATTTAACAGGTATTAAAAACCGGCAATTAGTATCTTTACCCATGCCCAAAAATTTCTTCCGCAGGTTTACTAAAAAGTTTTTTATTATCAGCAATATTATTGTGGCATTGCTTTTCTTGCTTGGCTGTTATGGTTACTGGTTTAACCCATTGCTTTTTTGGCCGGTTGGTTTTCTTACCCTGGGGGCTTTTTATTTTTTAATGCTGCTGCTGTTGTTTATGTTTTTCTGGCTGATTACAAAACCACGCTGGTCGCTTATATCACTGGTAACAATGCTGCTGGCTTTTAAACCCATCAGCAATATTATCCCTTTCCGTTTTTCATCGCCATTTACTAAAATAAAACCCGAAAACAGTTTACGGATTATGAGCTGGAATGTAGCCCAGTTTGATATTTTGCACAAGCAAAAAAAGCCGGAGTTAAAAAATGAAATGTTTGATCTGATAAATGAATACCAGCCCGATATTGCCTGTTTTCAGGAAATGGTTTGCGAAGACAGCAGCATTACACAGCATGGCCATGTAGATGAATATTTAAAGCGGCTCCGCTTTCCCGGTTATTTCTATTCGTATAACAACAAAGAAGATTTTTGGGACAAAGCACATTTCGGGATTATCATTTTTTCAAAGTATCCCATTATCAACAAACAAACCATCATGTGGTATCCCAACGATTATAATTCCATCATTCAGTATGCCGATATTGTAAAGGATGCCGACACATTCAGGGTGTTTAATATTCACCTTCAGTCACTTAAATTCAGCCCTAATAACCTCAGCTATATTGATAACCCCGAGCTAAAAAACGAAATGGATTTAAGGGAAAGCAAAAATATCATCAGCAAGTTTAAACAGGGATTTCTGAAAAGGAAAACGCAGGCAGAGCATATTAAAGAAGAGATGAACAAAAGCCCTTATAAAATTATACTGTGCGGCGATTTTAATGATGTTCCCAATAGCTATGCTTATCACACTATTGGCGATGGACTGAAAAATGCTTTTGCAGAAAAAGGCAGCGGCATTGGCCGCACATTTACCGCCATATCGCCAACATTGCGTATTGATAATATTTTTGTGGATGATAAAATAAAAGTGCTGCAATATGCAAGGGTAAAAAAGAAACTGAGCGATCATTTTCCCATTATTGCCGACCTGGCCTTGGAGAAATAATACTATCTTTATTTACTACGATGAAATATTTTACAACATATCAATTTTTCTGCTGCCCTTGCGGCAATGTATAATATCTTTGTTGCCGTCTGGCACATTTTTTCAAATTGTATTTTTAAATAAGGGTCTTTAGTGTTGCTTATTGGTATGCAGTACAAGTGAGTGACACAACAATGTTGAGTTATATTCAGCAGCCCGTTACAAAAAAATTATTATGCCTTTAAAAGTTTATAATTCTTACACAAGAGAGAAGGAAGAATTCAAATCTATTACTCCGGGCCATGTTGGTATGTATGTGTGCGGACCCACAGTAAGCGGCGAAAGCCACCTGGGCCATGCAAGGCCATACATAACATTTGATGTACTGTTCCGCTACTTAACTCACAAGGGTTACAAAGTTCGCTATGTTCGCAACATTACCGATGCAGGGCATTTTGAAGAAGAGGGAAGAGAAGCAGAAGACAAAGTGAGTAAAAAAGCAATACTGGAAAAACTGGAGCCCATGGAACTGGTGCAGAAATATACTAACCTGTATCACTGGGCCATGAAGCAGTTTAATTGCATTGAACCAAGCATTGAACCAACTGCTACGGGCCATATTGTGGAGCAGATAAACATGATTGAAAAAATTATTGCCGAAGGGTTTGCTTATGAAGTAAACGGCTCGGTTTATTTTGATGTAAAAAAATATGCCGCCAGCCATGATTATGGAAAGCTGAGCGGAAGAATAATTGATGACTTGCTTACCGCAGGTTCCCGTGGAGAAACAACAAGAGAACTTGATGGCCAGGAAGAAAAAAGAGACAGGGCAGATTTTGCATTGTGGAAGAATGCAGCACCTGAACATATTATGCGGTGGAAAAGCCCCTGGGGCGATGGTTTCCCCGGATGGCATATTGAATGCTCGGCTATGGCAACAAAATACCTGGGTGCCGAGTTTGACATTCATGGTGGCGGAATGGATCTGCTGTTTCCGCATCATGAAAGTGAAATTGCACAAAGCACTATTTGCAACCATCACAACCCGGTAAGGTACTGGATGCACAATAACATGATTACCATCAACGGAAAAAAGATGGGAAAGAGTTACAACAATGTTATTAAGCTTACAGAAATGTTCAGCGGTAACCATCCGCTGCTAACACAGGCTTTTCATCCGATGGTGGTAAGATTTTTTATTTTGCAAAGCCATTACCGAAGCCCATTAGATTTTAGCAGCGCCGCTTTGGAAGCAAGTGAAAAAGCTTTGAAGCGGTTGTGGGAAGCTTATGAGATATTGAAAAAACTTCAGCCTGCAAATAATAATAGCGAAGCAGGTAATGCAGCACTTGAAGCAAATACCCTGAAACTTATTGGTGAGTTTGAAGAATTTGTGGATGACGACCTAAGCACCGCAAAAGTGCTGGCCAATATGTTTGAACTGGCTCCTCTCATCAACTCAATAAAAGAAGGTTTGATTAAGATTACTGAAATTTCTTCTTCAACATTGTCTTTACTGCAAAAAGCTTTTAAAGTTTATTTAGAAGATATTTTTGGATTAAAGAGCATGGTTGTAAATGACAATGGCGCATTGAGCGGAGTGATTGAATTATTGATAGAAATAAGAAAAGAAGCGAAGGTGAAAAAAGATTTTGCAACCAGCGACAAAATAAGAAACCAACTGGCAGCCATGGGAATTAATTTAAAAGATGAAAAAGATGGGGGAGTAAGCTGGAACATGCAATAAAACTTAGCCACTAATTACACGAATGTCTACGAATGTTTTTATTGGTGCCTATTAGTGTAATTCGTGGCAAACAATATGGAACATATACTTCACCTGAGCAAGGACAAAAAGCTTAAAAAAATAATTGAGCTGCAGCAGCCTTTTGTATTAGAGGCACAGAAAAATGCATGCCTGCATTTATGCTATTCCATCATGAGCCAGCAACTGAGCACTAAGGTGGCGGCAGTTTTTCACCAGCGTTTTTTAGATTTATACAAGGGTAAAGATCCGGCCATTAAACAAATTGCTGCAACGCCTTTTGAAACATTGCGTGGAATAGGATTAAGCAATGCCAAGGCAAATTATGTATTGAATGTTTCTAATTTCTTTATTGCTGAAAACATTACAGATGCAAAGCTGCATAAAATGAGCAATGAAGAGCTGATAAAATATCTTACCCAGATAAAAGGAGTGGGGCAGTGGACGGTGGAAATGATTTTAATGTTTACACTTGGCCGGGAAGATGTTTTTGCTTTGGATGACCTGGGAATACAACAGGCAATTTGCAAGCTGTATAAAATTGATGCTACAGATAAAAAGGCAATGAAAGAAAAAATGCTGCAGCTTTCTGCTAAATGGAGCCCATACAGAACTTATGCCTGCCGCTATTTATGGGGATGGAAGGATAACACCCCGGGCAAATAAAAAGCCGCCTCATTGTTATATGAGACGGCTATATGTTTCCTTTTCTATTTTTGTACTGTAAGCGTAGCCCCCGATGCGATTGTTACTGTTGCTCCGGGATTTACTCTAATAGTCCTGACGCTTGTATTTGAATTGAGCTGCGGATAATTGGGTTTGTTTCCATTAATAATTACATCGGTATTCAAATTTGGCAATAGGAATGGCGCTGTTAGGAATGATCGTGGCATTGCCACCTACTATTGGGTTAAAAAAAACTATCTTTCAGGGTAAGGTCATTGTCTTTTAGTGCCCCCATAATATTATTACTGCCATTTTTATATACACAAAATGGCGCCATCCTGTAAAGTTTACGGTGCCGTTTCAATTCAATAGTGCTTCTCAGTAAGTCAACAACAGAAGTTTCATCCACCTCGGCAGTACCTAAAAGAGAACAGGAAATACTGGAGCAC
>JANNAM010000083.1:0-26150 GCA_031384415.1 Bacteroidota bacterium | reverse complement strand
GTTATTCTTGTTTCTTTTTTTGTGCCTATGTTTACTGTGTAGAGATCATTGTTTTTTGTGTAAGCAACATGATTACCATCGGGGCTTAGCCGGGGGTTTATTTCTTTGTCTTTATCATTGGTAAGCTGTACATCCTGTACATTCATTGTAACATACAGGTCGGTTCCCTTTGTAATTATCTTTGGCTTTGTTGGCACAGAACCTTTTTCGATTTGCGGAGCTGTGTAATCTGTTTCGCTCCCGGTCTTACAATCCACCAGCATTTTCTTACTGTCCTTTGTATAAACAAAATGGCTGTCATCCACCCATTCATTTACTATGGGCAAAGCTTGTGTAATACCTTTGAAGTTGCTTTTGAAATACTGTTCATCGGTCAATTCTTTTTTTTGTGCATGGGCAGCAAACGAGCATATTGCAAGCAAAATAAATACAGCATATTTTTTTAGAATTGATTTCATCTTCAATATTCTTTAATTGAAGGGACAAGTTAGTTTTTTTGAAAGAAACAGGAAAGGGAAATTGATGGATGGAAGATTAAATGATATAAAGAAATTCTTCTTTTGGCTTTTTAGAAAAGGTGCCGTATAAAAACTGTAAACAGGAAAAAAGACATCTTCATTCTTTCCCCAATAAATGTTACCGTTTTTTAGTATAAATTTTTTAAAATTTTCCGGCAGACTGTACTTGATATAAGCACCGGAAAGTCTGGAAAATAAAGGGAGAAAGTTTACAATTCGTTGTTCTTTATTATTGAAATAAAGAAGAATTTCAAAATCTTTAAGATAAACAGCTTTAGTTATTTTAAAACTTCCATAAATACTTATTCATTATTCTCCGGTCGCATCATCGGAAAAAACAACACATCCTGAATAGAATGCTGGTTGGTCAGCAACATTGCAATTCTGTCTATTCCAAAACCAATACCGCTGGTTGGTGGCATACCATATTCCAGTGCACGGAGAAAATCATAATCAATAAACATGGCCTCGTCATCGCCACGTTCCATCAGTTTGGTTTGTTCTTCAAAACGTTCCCTTTGTTCAATAGGGTCGTTCAGTTCGCTGTAGGCATTGGCAATTTCCTTGCCATTGCACATCAGTTCAAAACGTTCTACAAGGCCGGGTTTGCTGCGGTGCTTTTTTGTAAGAGGGCTCATCTCTACCGGATAATCAGTTATAAAAGTTGGTTGTACATAATTGCTTTCGCATTTGCTGCCAAATATTTCATCTATCAGTTTTCCCTTGCCCCATTTTTCATCGGCATGAATTTTTAATTCCCGGCACACATTTCTTATGCCAGCTTCATCCATTTCGCTGATGTCAAAACCTGTATGTTCTTTAATGGCATCATACATGGTGATTCTTTTGTACGGTGCTTTAAAATCTATTTCCTTATCTCCAACCATAACTTTGGTAGAGCCATTGGTTGCAAGTGCAGCTCTTTCCAGCATTTGTTCTGTGGTATCCATCATCCACTCATAATCTTTGTATGCCACATAAAATTCCAGCACAGTAAATTCAGGATTGTGAGTTCTGTCCATTCCTTCGTTTCTAAAATTTCTGCTGAATTCATATACCCATTCAAAACCACCCACTATCAATCTTTTTAAATACAATTCGTTTGCAATACGCATGTACATGGGCACATCCAATGCATTATGGTGTGTAGTAAATGGCCTTGCAGCGGCGCCGCCGGGAATAGATTGCAATACAGGAGTATCTACTTCCAATGCGCCACGTTCGTTTAAAAATTCACGAATGGCATTTACCATTTTAGTACGCTTGATAAATGTTTCTTTTACTGCAGGATTAACAATCAAATCTGCATAGCGCTGGCGGTAACGAAACTCGGTGTCAGTAACTTCATCAAATGCTTCCCCATCTTTTTCTTTTACAACCGGCAGCGGACGTAATGATTTGGTGAGTATGGTGAATTCTTTTACATGAACAGAGGTTTCGCCGGTTTTGGTAGTAAACACATAGCCTTTGATGCCGATGATGTCGCCAATGTCAATCAGTTTTTTCCAAACCGTTTGATACATTGTTTTATCATCGCCGGGGCAAATATCATCTTGTTTAATATAGAACTGAATTTTACCAACAGCATCCTGAATGACTGCAAAATTTGCTTTCCCCATATCTCTCACACTCATGATGCGGCCTGCAATACATACATCAACAGGCTGATTGGTTGACTGGTTCATAAGTTGAGAAGGGTCTTCAGCCCAAAGCTTTTTTAATTGTATTGAAGTATGTGTTACCGGGTACAATGCTGCCGGGTAGGCATCAATACCTAATTTTTTAAGTTCTTCTAATTTTTCTCTGCGGATGATTTCCTGCTCTGATAAATGTTGTGTGTTCATAATGGTGGCAAAGATACTTTATGCAAATCAATCGTCCATATTTACCGTCTGTAAAGGCTTAGTCGTATCTTGGCAGGAATCTTGTTTATGTTAAGATTAAAATCAGCAAAATGAAAAAATTATTAGTTCTGTTATTTAGTGTGGCCATGTTATCTGGCTGCGATATTTTGAAGTCATTGCCTAACACAGTTGGTGGCATTACAGAAGGGGAAGCCGGCCAGGGAATAAAAGAAGCGTTGGGCCAGGGATTAGTAAGAGCAGTTTTGCAATTAAATAAAGAAGATGGTTTTTTTAAAGATGCGTTTTATAAAATACTATTGCCACCGGATGCAAAAAAAGTTGAAAACACTTTAAGAGATTTGGGTTTGGGTAAAATGGTGGACAAAGCCATTCTGCAAATTAACCGTGGTGCCGAAGATGCTGCCGGATTTGCAAAACCCATTTTTGTGGATGCTATTAAAAGCATGACTTTGCAGGATGCCATCGGACTGGTACGAAACGGCGATACAAGCGCTACGCATTTCTTCCGTGTAAAAACTACGGAGAAACTGATTGCGGCATTTTTACCTGTAATAAAAGCATCACTCGATAAAGTGGAAGCCACCAAATATTACGGGGATATCATAACTAAGTACAATAATTTTCCTACTACATTTAAAAAAATAAATCCTGATCTGCCAGGTTTTGTAACCAACAAAGCAACCGATGCATTGTTTGACCTTGTAGCAAAAGAAGAAATCAATATCAGGCAGAATATTGCTGCAAGAACAACAGAGATTTTGAGGAAGGTATTTGGGCAGAAGTGGTAATTAAACTACGTCGGCCAGTAATATCTGCCAGGCTTCTTTCACTTTCCCGGCATCTAATAATTCTTTTGCGTAGCGATGCAATTCTGTATCCATCTCATCGGGATTGATAGAAAAATACTGAATGATATTTTTCAATTTATCATCATCAAATGCCGGGTCCACAACCGGCATTTCATTTACATTGGCCAGTTGTCCAAGGTTATTGCCTGTAAGTATTTTACTGTTACGGATTGATTCGGGCAAGGTATCCACACCAATACCCAATTGCATATTTGGTTTTTCCACTTCAAAAATTGTATCTGCATTGGCCCTGGCATACCAGTTACCTCCCATTCTTGCCACCAAATCTAATTTGCGCTGGTCAATCTTTCCTTCTTCATTTAATATAGCATCGCTGATGTGCATTATTAAAACTTCTGCAATAATTAAATTGCCTGCGCCGCCTTCGGCGCCCAGTGGTTTCACTTCAAGCACTTTACATTCCATCTGCACCGGACTTTCTTTCACCCTGGGCGGTTTTATTAAATGCGATGGTTCTTTGGTAAAGCCAGCTTTAATAAATTCATCAGTTCCTTTTGCAAATTCGCAGCTGGCAAGCGAAGTTTGCTGCACCATATTGTAAGTAACAATATTGATGACCACTTCCGGCACTTCCAGTACATTTTGTAAAGTATGTTTGGTGGTATTATCTCTTACCCTTCGTGCCGGCGAAAAAATTACAATGGGCGGATTGGAAGAAAATAAATTGAAAAAACTAAAAGGAGATAAGTTTACCTTTCCATCTTTATCAATAGTAGATGCAAAACATATTGGCCTTGGTGCAATGGCATGCTGCAAAAAGTTTTGAGCATCAGCCGGTTTAATATCTTTTAGGTTTATAATCATATCTTTTTTTTGGAACGCTGATTTTTATGATGGTTAAGATTTTTTATGATTTTATCTGGTAAATCATAAAACCCTTAAAAATCTGCGTTCTATTTCTTCAAAGCCAAAATCGAAAAATCACTTTCATCTTTCGCAATCTTGTTACTCAGTTTCCCCAATCCATCAATTTCCATTTCTACCACATCGCCTTCTTTCAGCCATTGTTCTTCATAACCGGGGTCGTTTAATTTCCCGGTGCCGTTCAATTCTAAAAAGCAACCGCTGCCTACTGTGCCGCTGCCAATAACATCGCCGGCATATAAATTAACGCCATAACTGCAGCGTTCAATAATTTCGGCAAATGTCCAGTCCATATCGCTAAGATTTCCTTCACTTACCTGTATGCCATTGACCCAACATTTCATTCCCAGGTTCCAGGCTTTACCGGTGTGGTTTTCTTTGCAGGGCACTTCATACTGTTCCAGTTCATCCAATGTAACCAGCATGGGCCCAATAACAGTGCTGAAATCTTTTCCTTTTGCAGGGCCAAGGTTCAGCAGCATTTCTTCCATTTGCAGTTTCCTGGCGCTCATGTCATTCATAATCATTAACCCGCCAATATATTCACCGGCCTCAGCAGCTTTAATATTGCGGCCTGGGCGGCAAATTACAATGCAAGCTTCCAGTTCAAAATCTAATTTTTCAAAATGGTCGGGCATGCAAACAATATCGCCGGGCCCCTGTATGGAATTATGGTTGGTAAAATAAAAAATGGGGTATTGGTCAAATTCCGGAATCATATCCACCTTTCGATTTCGCCTTGCGGCGGCCACATGCTGGCGAAAAGCATAGCCATCCCTGCAACTGGTGGGGAAGGGAACCGGTGCCAGCAAAGCAGTTTCTTCATACACGGCCGTAACCGCCCGCTTGCCCAATGCGCCATCTTTTATCTGCTGCTCTGCCATCAGCGCCAGCGGAAACATATCGTCCCAGTAGTTTAAAAACATAGCCATACTGGAGGGTAATTCGGGATTAATAGTGTCTGTATTATACAAAATGCCGTTGATAAGCATAGCCAATTGTTCGTGGCCATCGTTGATGTAAGAAACTAATTTCATTTTACGGTTTAATTAACATGAGGCACAAAGGTATGCGGTATCTTAATAAATTTTGGTTTGGATATGAATGAAGCTGCCATGAAAAATGCTGCACCTCAACTTTACAAAAAAATTTCTACTTTTTTTGTATTTTTATGCCATGGAATTCGAAAAAATACACAATAAGGGCCAGGCTAAACTTTTTAAAAGCCAGTACCTGGAATATCTTACCAAAACGCATCCGCTGGTAATATGGGGTATGTATTTGCCCATTATTGCTTTTATGCTTTATTTCAGTGTTGATATCATCAGTTTTACTTTTGCCACAACGGCGCTTACTTTTATTGGCGGTATGTTTTTCTGGAGTTTGTTTGAATACATGATGCACCGTTTTGTTTTTCATCATATTGCCGAAACTGAACGTGGCAAAAAAATAAATTACATCCTGCATGGCAACCACCACGAATATCCAAGAGATAAGCAGCGGCTGTTTATGCCGGCTGTGCCAAGTTTAATTATAGCATCTGCCATTTTTGGCCTCATGTTTTTTATTGCACGGCTTTTTGGTGGCAGCGAATATGTTTTTTCTTTCTTTCCCGGTTTTATGATTGGATATCTTATTTATGGCTCCATGCATTATGCCATTCATGCCTGGAACCCGCCATTTAAATGGATGAAAGGTTTATGGCGCAATCATCACTTGCATCATTACAAACAAGATCACCGTGGATTTGGTGTAAGCAGCACTTTGTGGGATCATGTGTTTGGCACCATGTTCGATTTAAAAAATGAAAAAGAAGACAAGGAAAAAGTGAAGGAGCTGATGTATTAATTTTTTTGAACCCGGCATTTTATACTTTATTCAACATTTGTGGCGTCGCACTCTTCTGCTGTAAAGCTTTATTGAACAACCCGGCAGTTTACCATTTTTCATCATCATCAGCCAGCTCATCTTTTTTACCAAACTGCTTTCTTGAATTTATTTTTTCCTGCTGTCGTTCAATAATAAGTTGTGCAATTATCTTCCCTGCATTTTCATCTGCGTACTGCTGCAATAAATTTTTCAGTTTGTGTTCGCTTACATCAATCCTGTAAAGCAGCGAAACCAATTTTTCAAAATCATGCTGTATCAATTGGTTGATATGTGCTGCTAATTTCTCTTCCAGTTCTGCCAAAGAAATTTTTTCTGGCAACTCAACATTCAATGATTTATTTAAATCCTGTATCAAAATATTTGGTTCCATCAGCCTAATCGGTTTAATCAGTAAATCAGTGGTCAATATTTTTCCATCACCCCCAATCCAAATAATGCAAAATCATATTTTACCGGGTCGGCAGCATCTAAAGTTCGTAAATAACCCGTCAGTTCCAAAGCCGCCTGCCAGTCTGTTTGTTTGCGTTGCAGCAAATTAAGTCGTTTGGCAACCCTTGCCACATGCACATCCAGCGGACAAAGAAGTTGAAATGGCTTAATGTCTTTCCAGATGCCAAAGTCAACACCCATGTTATCCTTGCGAACCATCCACCGCAAATACATATTCAGCCGCTTGCAGCTTGAATTTTTTTCCGGCGATGCAATATGTTTTCTTGTTCTTTCCGGAATATGCGGCAGCGAAAAAAAATAATTATAAAATCCCTTCAATCCATTTTCTACTGTTTCATCTTTTTTATTCATGCCTTTTGTAAATGCATTTTCCAATGAATCATTTTGAAAGTAATGAAATTTTAAAAACTCAATAAAATAAAGCAAATCAGTTGCGTTGAAAGTTCTGTGTTTAAATGCAAGCAATTTTTTCAGCCGGTTCAAATCTCCGTTCATGCAAAAATTATATGGTGCATTGTCCATCAGTTGCAGCAGTTCTTTGCTTTTATTAATGATGGTAGTGCGGTTGCCCCATGCAAAGATGGAAGCAAAAAAACCTGCAATTTCAATATCCTGTTTTTTTGTAAAAAGATGGGGAATACAAATGGGATCATCTTTGATGAAGGCTGGCTGATTGTATAAACTGACTTTTGTGTCAAGAAATTGTTTTAATGAATTCATTTAATCAGTTCTTTCATAATGGCAATTCCCAGTGCATCGCTAATCTTGTTTTCATTAAACTTATTTACAACAACTATTACTGCTTTTTGCTGCCCCTTAATGAATGCAGCAAAAGTTGAAAAACCATAAGTGCCGCCATTGTGCCAGTAAATTACCGGCTTGTCTTTTTCTTCCAGCGTATGCCACGCCCTGCAAACATTAATTTTTGGATACAATGAAACAGTTGGCTTCAATAGGTTATCAATTATCTCTTTTGCAGCTTCGTCAGCCGGGTTGGCCATGTATTGCAAATAAGCAAGCATTTGTATTGCCGAAGATTTGATATTTCCGGCTGGAGCCAGGATATTCATATTCCAGTAATTACTTTTTTCTGTATCAAAATATCCCTGGCTTTTATTTTCAGTTTTAGAACCTTCGTTATAAAGGCTTCCTAATTTAAAATGGTTAAAAATATTTTCCTCTAAAAGTGCTGTATAAGTTTTACCCGAAATTTTTTCTGCCAAAACCCCGGCCAGCCCCATACCCAAATTTGAATAGTTGCTTTTGCCATCTGGTGCTGGCTTGCATTTTTTTAAGTATTCAAAAAGGTTGGCAGCAGTGTAATCATCATAAGGCGCCATAGCATTTGTAACAAGGTCTAAATTTTCTGGCAACCTTGGCAGGCCAGATGTGTGATTCATCAAACTAAGGAAAGAAATTTTTTCCAAAGCTTTATTACCTTGAACAGAATCGGGCAGGTATTTTAATATGGAACTGCTGTCGTTTATTTTATTTTCTTTTAAAACATTCATCAGCACATAAGCAGTGAATGTTTTGGTAATGCTGCCAATTTCAAAAATCGTTGCAGAATCAAAAGGCTTTTTTGTATCGGGGCTGGCATAGCCGTCATTGTAATAAATCTGTTCTTTATTATTTATTACACCAATAAAAATTCCGGGCACTATATTTCTATTGAATGCACTGTCAGTTTTATTTTTTATAAAAGAAACTAATCCGGCTTGATTGCCTGGTTGCTGTGCATTGCAGCAGGCAAAGCCACTAACAATAAAAAGCAGGTAAAATATTTTTTTCATTTTATGAAGATAAAAAACTAAACCGGTTTGTCTTTTTTTATAAGGGCAGCCACAGCAATAATAACCCACACGATATTTACCACCATATTCGGAAAAGTTCTGTGATAATAAGTATAAAGGGAAAACAATATTCCACCGGCGAGGTTGCAAATAATATAAGGAACAGAACTGCTTTTTATTTTTCCATTGATATTTAAAAAGTAAGATCCAACAATTAGTATTGTGCCAATCCATCCAATGATTTCTATAAAAAGTTTCATGGCTTATCCAATTGCTTTTTTCAAATCTTCTATCAGATCTTCTGCATCTTCAATACCAATACTCAGCCTGATCAAAGAGTCGCTCAATCCGTTTTTAATTCTTTCTTCTCTTGGTATGCTGGCGTGGGTCATGCTTGCCGGATGATTGATTAAGCTTTCTACACCGCCCAGGCTTTCGGCCAAAGAAAATAAATGTGTAGAAGTTAAAACCCTTTTTGCTTCATCTACATCATCATTTTTTAGCTCAAAACTTATCATGCCGCCAAAACCCCTCATTTGTTTTTTTGCAATACCATATCCCGGATGGTCTTCAAAACCCGGCCAGTAAACTTTTGCCACTTTAGGATGATTGCGTAACCAGTGAGCAATCGTAATTCCGTTTTCGCAATGCGCTTTCATGCGAACGCCTAAAGTTTTTATTCCTCTCAAAACCAAAAAACAATCCATTGGCCCCGGCACAGCACCACAGCTTTTTTGTATAAAATATAATTTTTCTCTCAGCGCTGGGTCATTCATAACTAAGCAACCCTGTATCACATCGCTATGACCACCCAGGTATTTTGTAACAGAGTGCATTACAATATCTGCTCCCAGATCTAATGGGTTTTGTAAATAAGGCGAAGCAAAAGTATTGTCAACACAAAGCAATGCACCAGCCTGTTTTGAAATTGCAGCAACTGCTTCCAGGTCGGTAATATTCATCAAAGGATTGGTAGGCGTTTCTACCCAAATCAATTTGGTATTTTTTGTTACAGCCGCTTTTACATTTTCAGCATTGCTGGTGTCAACATAAATAAATTTTATGCCATAGCGTTCCCATACTTTGCTGAAAAGGCGGTAGCTGCCACCATACATATCGCTGGCTGCAATTACTTCATCGCCGGGGTTTAATAATTTTATTACACTGTCGGTTGCTGCCACTCCGCTGCTGAATGCAAGGGCAAATTTTCCATTTTCAATAACAGCCAGTGCATCTTCCAGTGCTTTACGGGTGGGGTTTTGGCTTCGGGCATATTCATAACCTTTGTGTTTGGCAGGTGCTTCCTGCACATAGGTGGAGGTTTGATAAATGGGAACCATTATGGCGCCGGTACTTGGGTCTGGTTCGGCACCGGCATGAATTAATTTAGTTGCAAGTTTCATCGTTTAAAAATTGAAAGGCAAAGGTGAGGAAATTATTTAAGTAAACTGGTTTTAAACAGTAGTAGAATTGGACAGCATTATTTGTGCAGCGCATAAATATCTCCAGTCGAAATTGTCTTCGGCGTGTGCAGTTCTGGCTTCTATTTTTTTATCCAGCACTTTTGAAGTGAGTATTTTTTCTTCCACTAATTTTCTTTTGGCTTCATGGATGTATTCCTGCAGTCTTTCATTTTGCATCCATTGCTGCTGAGGAGGTTCATAACCAACTTTATCTTTTCGCCACACAATTTCATCGGGCAGTTTTTCATCCATTGCTTTGCGTAATAGATATTTTGTCCAGCCGTTATGAATTTTATATGCTGCTGGCAACGAAAAAATAAACTGTACCAGTTCATGATTTAAAAAAGGAAGCCGCACTTCCCTGCCATGCGCCATGCTGTTGCGGTCAGCAAACCGAAGCAGTTCTTCCAGTCCATTTTCTGTAACATTAAAATGTAAAATGTCATTTAGTTTTGTAACAACAGGTTTGTGAATGCCTTCCCATTCTTTGCCCCTCAGCGATTTTACAAAACTGCTGTTAATGCCCGGGTGATGAACGGATTTGTAATATTCCCTTTTCTCTAATTGTATAGATGCATGGGCCGGCAAAAATGCGGCGGCAATATTTTTAACGCTCCATGATATTTCTGCATCATTTTTATATAATGCAAGCTTTTCCTTTGTTGCCCTTGCAAACCTGTATCTGCTCACCATTTCCTGCAAATACCAGTGAATGTATCTGTGGTAACCGGCCAGTATTTCATCTGCACCCTGGCCATCCAGTAAAACTTTTACATCATGTTGTTTGGCCAGTTCAAATACTTTGTACTGTGCAAAAATGCTGGAAGATGGAAAAGGTTCTTCCTGGTGATAACAAAGTTTTTCAAAATCTTTTATCAAATCAGTTGCCGAAGGAGACACCCGAAAATTTTGCAGCTTATATTTATCTGTTACTGATTGTATGTATTTGGATTCGTCTTTTTCGAAACCCGGAAAAGTGGCTGAGAAACTTGAAAGTTTTTGATTGAATGATAAAAGTGATGCAACAATGGAAGAACTGTCTAATCCACCGCTTAAGGAAGTTCCAATTGGCACATCGCTTCTTAATCTTCTTTTTACAGATGCTGCAAATAATTCCCTGAACTTTTCAACAGCATCTGCTTCGCTGATTTGGGATTTTATTTCTTTGTCAAGTGTCCAGTAAGGATGAATAACTGATACAAGGTGCTGTGGTTTAAAAGTAAGAAAGTGGGATGGAGGCAGAGAATAGATTTGCTCGAAAAAAGTAACCTCCTTGTCAGATGCATTTTGAACATACCCAAGTGTAATATAGTTGAGGAGCATTTTGCCGTCAGCTTTTTTTTCAATGCCTGCAGCCCACAGGGCTTTCATTTCGCTGGCAAAAATAAACTGCCCTCCTTCTTCATGATAATAAAATGGTTTTTCGCCAAAGCGGTCCCTTGCTGCAAAGAGTTCCTGTTCCTTTTCATCCCAGATGGCAAAAGCAAACATGCCATCAAAATATTTTACACAATCATGTTTATATAAATCATAAGCTGCTAAAATTACTTCAGTATCCGATTTAGATTGAAAGACATATCCTTTTTTTTGCAGCCTTTCTTTTAATTCAATGTAATTATAAATTTCGCCGTTGTGTACAATTGTGTAGCGGTTTAAATAATGCATCGGCTGGGCGGCAGCATCCGATAAGTCAATAATTGAAAGTCTTCTGTGGCCAAGGCCGGCATTGTTATTCCGGTTTATCCAATAACCTTCTCCATCGGGGCCACGGTGGGCAATGGCATCAGCCAGCAGCTTCAACTTTTCTTTTGAAACGTTTTTTTTATTTGCTGAAATAATTCCTGCAATGCCGCACATATTTGTAAATATCACAAAAAAATTCGGGCAACCGCCGGGAAAATGTGGTTTTAATTTTTATAAAACTTTATGCACTAAAAATAATTTAATGTTCAGGGCTGCATTGTGTGAGTAAGGTTTCGCCCTTTATTAAAATACTATGGGCATACTTACTTTTATATTGTCCCATGCAATATTTAAATTACTGCCTGTTATAGTTTTTTCAAAAACCATGGTGAAAGCTTCTGTAATATCTGTTTGTTTTTGAACAGGCACATCAATGCGGAGCAGGTCTTTCTTTTCATCATATTTAAACGAACCCCAGGTGTCTGTTTCTTTGTTTATAATGATAGTCCATTTATCAATATTGGGAATACAATAAATAGTATAGCGGCCTTTTTTGACTTTTTTGTCGTTAATTCTTACTGTTTTAAAAAACTCAATTTCACTGGCTTCATTAGCACCCAGCCTCCAAACCTGTCCATAGCCCAGCAAATCGCCAAAAATAACTCTGCCGCTTTTTTGAGGGCGGCTGTACACAACCCTTGATACCAGCGGCTCTGTAACTTTGTCTTGTATTTTTAATACGGGGTAACCAACCGGGAAATAACTCATATCCATCGGTGATTTATCAAGCGGTGGATATTTTGTTTGGGCAAATGAAAACGATGCAGAAAAAAGAAAGCAAACAAAGGCTATAAATATTTTCTTCATAAAAAATTTTTCTCAAAGGTAAATGAATCAGCTTTTTAAAAGTGATTCTAATTTAAGGGCGGCATAATTTTTTACTGCAGGAAAAAACTCATTGTAACAAAGCTGCATCTGGTCAATATTTTCAGTAAAGATGTTAAATGCAATAGCTGACTCTGTAAGATAAGCAGCCCTGCGAACCAGTCCGCCAAAGCTTTTTTCTATGCCTTGTTTATAATGATAATGATATAACCAGTCGTGTTCTTTCATATAGGGAAACATTTTTTGAAACCTATCAGGCAGCAGTTGAAAATTATTTTGTAAAATATCATAAGTATCAGCCGAGAAATTTTTTAAATCTTGTTCCGAAGCAAACTGGTCTTTATCGTTGCCTAAAAAATAATCGTACACCACATCGGCAAAAGCCCCGGCATACAAGCGGTACTGAGACTGAAAAAAAGATTTTAGTTTTTTTGTGGCTTCGTGTGCATCGGTAAATGTATCAATTGCCCTATGAAGTTGAATTCCTTTCTGCACTGCAACCGAATAATCAAATTGTTTTTTCCCTTTTATAAAATCGCTGATCATATTGCCCACAAGTATTTCGGGCTGGTTAAAAGAAAGATAAGCATGGGCCAGGTAGTTCATAAAAACAATTATAAGCAAAGATAATTACCAATACAGCTGCAGAAATATTAATTGCATAAAACCATTTCTACTTTTTAACATTACCATTGCAGGTTTTAGTATTTCATTAAGAAAAAAAAGCAAAGCCTTACTGCTGTTGCATTCAACAGGGCAGAGCCACTGGAATTGCCCGGCTTTATTTACCGTTTGTACATTGCTTTAACATTCATTAACCTGTTTGGTAAAGTATAGCTTTTAACTGAGTGAAACTGAGTATACTTTTGACTTGTAAACAAACGCTGCAAGCCATGAAGCAGCAATTTATTAAAACAAAAAAAGTATAGTTATGAAAAAGTTGAAAACAGTTTTAGCAGCAGCAGTAATGCTGTTCTCTGCCAGCGCATTTGCCGCAAATGGCGACAATGTAACTGCCCCCGTGAAGGCAGCATTTAAAAAAGATTTTTCCACTGCCACTTATGTAACCTGGGAAAAAGTAAGCGATTTTTATTTTGCGAAGTTTACGCTTAACAACATCACCATTGATGCTGCTTACAATGAAGACGGCGATCTGGTAGGCACATCCCGCCGCCTCGAAGTATCGCAGCTTCCGCTGAAAGTTTCTGTAGCGCTCAGCCAAAAGTACGAGGGCTATGCTCTTTCCGGCGATGTACTTGAGCTGACATTTGAAGGCCAGACAAATTTTTATGTTACTGCTGAAAATGAAAAACAGATGCTGGTACTTAAATGTGCCTCTGGCGGCGACATTACCATAGAAAATAAAACAAGAAAATAAAGAGGGTGAGTTTTGGATTGTTAATGCCATCCCGCCACAGCGGGATGGTTTTTTTATTGATTTTTCTTTTGCCGGAATTAGGTTGATGAATTTGCTCTTGTTGATTGCTTGAATATTTTGTATGAAAAAATAACTGGTATAATTGTCATGATAAGAATTGAGCTGATGAAAACTATTAAAAGTGCCTGCAGGTTTAAAAGAAGCGAAACAATGGCAAGTGCAATGCCGCCCCAAAACCAGATTTTACTTGCAAGCTGGTGTGTCCTGCGCCAGTTGTCTTCATTTTCCAAAGCCCAGGGCACCCTGAAGCCTGCGAAATAATTAGGTTTAATGCTGTGCATCAGGTTGCCTATGTAAGCAAGAAATAAACTCATGGCACAAAAGAAAATGGGCATGCCCTCAACTTTACCCTTTAACGACCAGTAGCAAATAAAAAGACTTACCCCACTAAGCAGAATAATAGTTACTACAGCCAATTTTGATAATACTGCCGAGGTAGTTTCGGAGTATTTTTTCTTTGGATCAATTTTATAAATATTTTTCATGAGGAAATACATTAGAATGCCAACTGCTGAGAGGATTGCCAAAGCCAGGATGATTTCAGTTTTCTCTCCGAATTTATCCGGCACACCATTCAGGCCAAAATGGGTTGGTATAATAGCGGGCATATCTTTCCAGATGACGGATAAATAAACCCAGGGAATTGCCATTATTATGAAAGGCAGTAAGGCATAAAATAATTTAGACTGTTTCATATTGAATGTATTTATTTTTTTGTTTTAAACTGGATGAACCATTTTACAATTTCATCCATCACTGTAGTATTGAGCGAATAATAAATGTATTGCCCTTCTTTTACCGATTCTACCAGGCCGGCCTGTCTTAATAAATCGAGGTGATGGGAGATGCTGGGTTTGCTGATGTGAAATTGGTCAGCAATTTCTCCGGCAGTTAAATCCTTTTTTTTCAGCAGTTCCAGTATTTCCCGCCGGGTGGTATCGTTCAGTGCTTTAAAAAGAGCATTCATGTTTAGATGGTTGTATATTTAGACAAATGTCTAAATACTATTTCAATTATGCAAATTTATTTTTCTGTCATTTCAAACGAAGTGAGAAATCTGTACAAAAGAACAGTGAAATGGATTACTCACTTCGTTTGAAATGACAGGAGCAGGCTACTGACCGGGGAGAGGTATAACAGGTAAACTTTCGTTGCCAGATTCATTTACTGCCTGCACTGCAAAAAAGTAATTGTCTTTTGAATAAGGCAGGCGTATTTCTGTTGCAGAGGTAAATATTTTTTTCTGCCAGAAGGCGCTGGTGGTTTCTCTCAGTAAAATATAATAGCCTTTTACTTTGCCAAACTTTGGAGCCTTCCAATATAAATAAGTGGAGTTGCTTAATTTTTTTACTTCCATTTTTACCGAGTCGGGCATAGAAGGTGCTTTGGCAAGGCTGGCAAGATTTGCCAGGTTCATAGCGCTGTTTTTACGCAGGTATTCAAAGTCAATGTGCTCAGGCAAATCGCCATAGGCAATATTATTTTCAGTTCTAACATCCTGGTGCTGCCTAGTATAGTTTTCATTCATTTCTGTTATACGTACCGCAGCAAAACCTCTTTGCACATAAGGTGTATGATCGCCGCCACGGAGGAATCGGTCATTTCTGTAAATTAAAACTATCTGCAGGTTGTCAACATAGCGTTCGCCAATTTCTTTTACATACCGGGCAAGCTGCCTGGATTTGCCATCGTTTTCCAAACCAAGGTTTCGAATGCTGACAGCATTTTTTTCTATTTCATAAGCCGGCAACCCTTCGCTGAATACCCGGACTTTTGTGTTGTCAATAATATTTGTTTCGTTGCTGTTGTTGCTGCCCATGATATCATTGTTCAGTACCGCTTCAATATTCCGGCTTTCTTTTTTTGCTTTCTCACTCATAAAATTGGAACCCAACAAACCCTGCTCTTCGCCGCTTACTGCAACAAAAATTATTGTTGCCGGAAAATTATGTCTGCTCATTATTCTTGCACATTCAATTACTGCTGCTGTTCCGCTGCCGTCGTCATTGGCACCCGGTGCATCGCCAATACTGTCGGTTGGTTTGCTCCGCATGTTATCCAAATGGCCGCTGATGATAAAAATCCGGTTATCAGCAGGGTCGGTACCTTTTAACGTGGCTACTACATTGCCAAGCAGTATTGTTCTGGCAACTCTTCTTCCGTCGGGTTGCAAAGTGGTTGTGTCTATCATGGCAGTCAGTCTTCCGCCAGAATGTTTTGCCATTTCATTAAAACGGCCAAGCACCCATTTACGGGCTGCACCAATGCCACGTGTTGGATTTGATTGTATGCTCAATGTATTGCGTGTGCCGAAGGCAACAAGTGTTTTTATATAAGATTGCAAAGAGTCTGCCGATACTTCTTTTACCATTTGTTCAATTTCGGGGTCACGCTGGATGATGGTTTGGGAAAATGAAGTGCTGGCAGTAAACAACAGTAAGGCAAGGAAAAATTGTTTCATAAAAAAGATTGATGCTAAATATACAAAGTACAGAAAGAAAGGTTCATTTTATTTATTGATTGACGGTATACAGCACAAGTGAGTGACACAACGATGTTGCCATGAAAAACTGCAGCCTGTAACACAAAAAAAATTACTTTTGCAGCCTTAAACATTTACCATGAGCAAAGGACCAGTAAGCAATTTTATAGAACACCACTACCGCCATTTTAATGCGGCGGCTTTAATGGATGCTGCCAAAGGATATGTAACGCACCTTGATGAGGGCGGCAAAATGATGATTACACTTGCCGGTGCTATGAGCACTGCTGAACTTGGCTTAAGCCTTGCAGAAATGATAAGGCAGGATAAAGTTGCCATCATCAGTTGCACAGGCGCCAACTTGGAGGAAGATATTATGAACCTGGTGGCGCATAGTCATTATAAAAGGGTTCCTAATTACCGGGACTTATCTCCGCAGGAAGAATGGGATTTATTGGAGAACCATTATAACAGGGTTACCGATACCTGTATACCTGAGGAAGAAGCTTTTAGAAGATTACAACAGCATATTCATAAAATTTGGAAAGATGCTGATGATAAAGGCGAACGTTTTTTTCCGCATGAGTATATGAACAGGATGTTGCTGAGTGGTGTGTTGGAACAGTATTATGAAATTGACCCTAAGAACAGCTGGATGCTGGCGGCGGCGCAAAAAAATATTCCGATTGTGGTGCCGGGATGGGAAGACAGTACAATGGGAAATATTTTTGCATCCTACATTATTAAAAATGAAATGAAAGCTACCACCATGAAAAGTGGTATTGAATATATGGTGTGGCTGGCCGATTGGTACAGCAATAATTCATCGGGTAAGGGTGTTGGTTTCTTTCAGATTGGTGGTGGTATTGCCGGCGATTTTCCTATTTGTGTAGTGCCGATGATGTACCAGGATTTAGAATGGCATGATGTTCCGTTCTGGAGTTATTTCTGCCAGATATCGGATTCAACAACTTCGTATGGCTCTTACAGCGGCGCTGTGCCCAACGAAAAAATTACCTGGGGAAAATTAGATATTGCTACACCAAAATTTATTGTGGAGAGCGATGCAACCATTGTAGCTCCACTGATATTTGCATGGGTGCTGGGATGGTAAAACCGCTCCCCCTGAGGGGAGGAAATTAACTGGAAGATTATGCTTTATGCTCAGAGTTATGTGTAACATTATGAGATCATTACTAATTTTAACATTTATCCTTAAACTTGAACTTGTTCTAGGGCAACCAGTTAACCTTTTTGCATTCCCTGAAGTAATAAAAGAAGGGAAGACAATGTCAAGCTTCGTTCCTGACGGGTGGATAATTGTAGACTCAGCAACAGGCGATTTAAATGGTGACAATATAATAGATATAGCCTTAATTATTAAAAGTAAAGACAGCTTAATAACATTTACACATATTGAGCAACAAGGAGAGCAGTTAGTAGAAGTCAACCGGTCAGATAAATATCCTAGAAGAATTTTGCTTGTTGCCTTCAAAGACTCCAAAAAAGATAATTTCAATTTAATAGAGCAAAGTAATTCAATCATATTTGGCCCGAATACAAACATTGAAATAGACAATACTCTTTTGAAAATTGAATACAATTACTACGATGAAAGACAGGTTTTAAGAGGTAATACCAAATATTACTTTAGTTATACAAATAAACAACTTTTGTTAACCAGTGTTGACGGTTTCAGAACAGATGGATTATGGACTAATCATTATTTTTTTGATTTTGTTAGGCAGAAGTGGGGTTTGGCAGAGGGCAAGATGGATATAGAAAAGTTACCTGTAACGGAGTGGAAAACCCTTGATAATATTCAACTGAAAACAATGGCGGAGTTTCGACCTCTCAGTTGGTATTTAAAAGGCTTCTATTTATGAGGAAAAAAGACTACCGCTATCATGGTTTTGTGCAAGCAAGGCTGAACAAACAACAATGCCCTGCCTGCAAAAAGCCCTGACCGTAATGAGAGTATATTTTTTTGAATTGAAGTTAAATATTCTTTTCTTCTTTTGCTTTCTGCAATTCTTTAGCGTCTTTTAAGGCATTGGCAAGATATACAATGACGAATATTTTTATTATTATCCCCATGTAAATATTCCTGGCATCTAATATTGCGAAACCAATCCAGAATCCTATAAAGACGATCAGTCCGGTTACTATTGCAGTAAAGGGTTTTTGTTTTGTCCAAAATCCCAGGGCTATAAAAATTGCTATCAGGGGGCAAAAGAGAATGGCCAGTTCACCCACAAAATTTCCCTCTGTTTGTGCAAGTGAAATAAAAAACCCCAGTGCCAATGCACCAGCAGCAATAAACAACGCATTCCTTGCTTTTTTTACTCTTAGTTCATATCCTTCCAGTTCTATATGCCTGATATCTTCATGATATTCTGCTATCTGGTCCTGCTTAATTTCTTCCTGTGGTTTATCCTGGTTTGTTTCCATTGTTGTTGTTTTGAAATGCTAATGTAATTAAAAAAATCAGATAAGATTTTCCAGCAAAATAACAGTGGCTCCTAAAAAACTATCAGTCTTTGAGGCTGTTATAAAATTCTTTACCTGCTTTCCATGTTTAACGGAATATCTCTTTTCAGCATTTCATCCCGGTTGGCAATTTCCCATGCTGTATAAAAAATCATGCGTACTCTTTTTTCGTAAAGCTCCCAGTATATTTTATCAACCGTATCGGTTGGTTTATGATAATCTCCTTTCAGCATGCCATCATAAAAAAATAAAATGGGCACGCCTTTACGGGCAAAATTGTAATGGTCGCTGCGGAAATAAATTCTGTTTCTGTCATTCGGGTCATCGTATTTATAGTCTAAGACAAGGTTAGTGTATTTGTTATTGGCGGCTTCATTAATTATGGGTAAATCGTTGCTTAGTTTATCATGTCCGATAACATACACATAATTCAAAGTGTCTCCTGTTTTGCGTTCAGTGTCTATCCGCCCCACCATGTCTGTATTTAAATCAACCGAAGTTTTGTCTAAAGGAAAAACAGGATGATCGCTGTAATATTCGCTTCCCCACAAGCCTTTTTCTTCGCCGCTTACTGTCATAAACACCAGTGTTCTTCGTGGCCGGTGGCCTTCGGCAGCAGCTTTGGCAAATGCGGCTGCCATTTGAATTACTGCACAGGTTCCGCTGCCATCATCATCGGCACCATAATAAATAACATCACCACGTTTTCCGAGGTGATCATAATGGCCGGTTAAAAAAACAAATTCATCTTTTTTATCGGTGCCTTCAATAATGCCAATTACATTGCTGGCATTAATAACGTTGCGGTATTTTACAAAACTGAATGAAGTTTTTTTATTGCTTTTAATTGACCGGCTTAAATCTGACGGCAATTTGTTCATTGCCAGGCCTGCCTTAGCGATTGTTAAGAGTGTATCAAAATTATTACCGATAACAGTTTTTGCATAAGCATGAGCAAGCAATGCATAATTAATTGTTTTTCCATTTTCTTTTTCTTCCGGATAGTACACTTCGGTTTTTTTACCATTTTCAACAGAACGCTGATAAAATGTTTCCTGGCTGGTGTTGATGATTAGTGCGCCGATGGCTCCTTTGCCAGCAGCAACTGCTAATTTTTTGCTGGTGCCCGGATAACTCCATTCGCCTGAACGCCTGGAGCCGGTAATGATGTAATTACCATCTTTCTTTGGTTCGCCCAAAAAGAAAATCACCACTTTACCTTTTACATCAAGGTTTGCATAGTCAGAATATTTTGGATCGTCAATGCCATAGCCGGCAAATACTATTTGCTTTCCTTTAAATTTTCCGGTTTCATTTGTATTGAGTGGGGTAATGAAATCTTTGCCATAACTGGCTTTGCTGCCACCAACTATTAGTTCGGCTTTTTGCAAACTGTCCTGGTATAAGGGATATAATTGCTGATAACCTTTTAATGCGTCGGCTGGTTTTAAACCAAGTGCTTTAAATTGAGATTCGATATAAGCGGCTGCTTTGCGTTGTCCTTCTGTACCGGTTTCCCTGCCTTCCATTTCGGCGCTGGCTATAATGCTGAGTTGTTTTTTCAGCTCTGCCCCTGTAATGAGGGAAGCATATTTGGCGGGATTACCTGTTTGGGAAAAACTTAAGCCGAAAGAAAGCAATAAGGCCGCTGATAAAATTATTTTTTTCATTTAAATTTTTTAGTAAGAGCCTGCCCCGATGAATTCACTGGCAGAAAGAATTATTCATGTTGCCGTTTGCCCGGGCAAAATAATTAAATTGAAGTAAGGATGCTGCAGATTTTGATAAACGGCGAAAGCAGATGGCAGGTTTAGCAGGCAATTTTATTTACCCTGGTTGCATGGCGGCCGCCTTCAAAAGCAGTGTTCATAAAAATGTCGAGCATTTTTTCTGCATCACCATCTCTTACAAATCTTGCTGGTATGCAAATAATGTTGGCATCATTGTGTTTGCGTGCCAGTTCAGCTAATTCTTCGCCCCAGCAAACAGCGGCCCTGATGCCCTGGTGTTTATTGGCTGTAATTGCAACTCCATTGGCGCTGCCGCATAATAAAATGCCAAATGCAGCTTCGCCTTTTTCTACAGCGCTTGCAACAAGATGTGCAAAATCGGGATAATCAACAGAATCTTTATTGTAGGTGCCAAAATCTTTAAAGGCAACATTTTCTCCTTCCAAAAAAGAAATCAAATCTTCTTTGCAGTCAAAGCCAGCATGGTCGCAGCCAATTGCAATGGGGAGTTTTAAATTGAAGGGAGACATGTTAATGGATAATTGATTAATGAATAATTGATAATGTAAAAGTAATTTTTAAAACGTTAAACCGGAAAAATTATCCATTATGCAATTACTGCATTATCCATTAATTATCAGCTCCACTCTTTTTCTTCTTTTGCTTTTTTCTTTTCTACACGGCTTGCAAGCAAAATACTCAGTAAATATAAAAGCGTTAATGGTATAGCAACTAAAAACTGGCTTGTCCAGTCTGGGGACGGTGTAATAATAGCTGAAACAACCAGGATTACTACAAAGGCAAACTTGAAGTATTTCCTTAAAAAACTTCCGGTAATGATACCAAGCCTGGCCAGCACATAAGAAAGTACTGGCAATTCGAAAGCAATGCCGCAGCCCAAAATTAAATTGGTCAGGCTGTCCACATAATCATTGATGGTGGGTGTATATTTTATTGATTCGCTGATACCCATAGTGAAAGATGCCAGAAAATTAAAAGTAAAGGGTGCCAGCAGGTAATAACCAAATGCGGCTCCGGTAAAAAAACAAAGCGATACCCAAAAGATGCTTCCCCTGGCATATTTTTTTTCTTTAACAGAAAGTGCAGGTTTTACAAAACGCCAAAGCTCCCAAAAGATGTAAGGAAACGCCACTATTACGCCGCCAACAAGGGCAATAGAAATTGCGGAGGAAAAAGGACCAGTAACAGTGTTGTACTGAAAGTTAATGTTAACAGGAGGCATGCAAAATGCATCATTTAGATAAATCCAATGACCGAAACGGCATAAAGCATCATAAGTAACAAAGTTATTTTTGGTAGGCGCTAAAATAATATTATCAAACACAAAATTGCGGTAGATGAAAATACTTATAGCGGCAGCCATCCACACCAGCACCGAACGAACAATATGCCAGCGCAACTCTTCTATGTGGTCAAAAAAAGTCATCTCTTCCTTTTCGGAAGTTTCCTTACCACGTATGCGGTTAAAAAAAGATTTTCTGTCTGAAGTTTCTTCTGCCACTAATATTATTTGGATTGCAAAGGTAAAAGTTTGAATGCTTACTTAGGCAGGAGTTATTTGTTTTACGTTTCCGGTGCGTTTTAAAACGCCCCAGCCCTGCAATTCTCCTTTAATTGCCCTGTTAAACGATTTTATTAAGATGTAATACATCAGTTGCCGGTAAATTAATCTTTGTGGAATTAACCAAACCAATTTTTTAAAATTTTCTTTTTCAAAAGCAAATGCCAGGGCAGCACCTGCAACATCTACCAATGTAAATATGAAGTAATAAAAAAGAATATGGCTAAGGCTTGACTGAATAATTCCAAAACCGGCGGCCAGCAAACTCAATACTAAAATTAAATCGGCAAGTGGTGCAAGAAAAGGCAAAATGATTTGAAAGATGAGGATGTTTGGCAGGGCCACCATTCCAAAATTTTTGTATGTAGGGTTAAATACAGCATCCCGGTGTTTCCAGAAACTTTGCATTACACCAAAACTCCAGCGAAAACGCTGCTTCATAAATTGCTTCAATGTTTCCGGTGCTTCGGTATATGAAATAGCCTTGTTGCAATTTCGCACTTTGTAACCGCTGCGGTGAAGTCGCATGGTAAGGTCGCAATCTTCTGCAAGCGTATCTGTGGTAAATCCACCGGCTTTAATAATGGCTTCTTTTTTAAAAGCACCAATGGCACCGGGAACAACAGTAATGCAATTGAGTAAATCAAATGCCCTGCGGTCAAAATTTTGCGAAGTGATGTATTCAATACTTTGCCAACGGGTAATCATGTTTACTTCGTTACCCACTTTTACATTGCCTGCAACAGCACCTATAGTTGTGTCACCAAATTTTTTCATCATTTGCGAAACCGCATCTGGTTTTAATTGTGTGTCGGCATCAATGCAAACCACATATTCGCTGTTGGCAATATTAACACCGTAGTTTAATGCAGATGCCTTTCCGCCATTTGTTTTTGTGTGCACCTGCACATTGGGCGTGCCTGCAAATGCATCGCTTACAATTTTAAAAGTATTGTCTTTGCTTCCGTCATCTATAAAAATTACATGCAGGTTTGGGTAATCCTGCTGCAGAATACTGTTGATGGTTCTTACCGCATTTACTTCTTCGTTATATCCGGGAATGATGACTGAAACGGTGGGAAAATTTATTTGAGGTAAAACAAAAGCAGCATTTTTCTTTTCTTTTCTCATTTGCAAAGAAGCAAGTATTGCCATTGCAATCATCCGCCCAACAGATAAAATAATACCAATGATGAATAAAGCAAATAATAAATGCCCCATCCAGTAATAGGCTTCTGCAAAAAACCAGTTCATTTTATTTTTCCAGTCGTGTGGCACCGGTGGCATCACATCATTTTTTGTTTTGCCCATTAAATCTGATACTGTTGTAAACTTGCAGCCACGGTTTTTAAAATACTCAATTATCCGTGGCAAAGCATCCACCGTTGGTTGCCTTGTTTTTCCGCCTGCATCATGCAGTAAAATTATACTTGCATCATTTGCTTCTGCAATTCTGATGGTACGGTTTACAATGCTGTCGGCATTTACATGTTCATCATCCCAGTCGTTGGGGTCAATGCTTTCGCCAACAGTAATATAATTATCTTTTTTACTGAGGGCAATGGGTTCAATCTCTTCATAAGTTTGCGGTTCACTGTCTGCATTATAAGGCGGCCTGAATAAAATAGTGCTATGGCCTGTAATACATTCTATTAATGCACGGGTGGTTTTCAGTTCTAGCTCTGCTCTTTTCAAATTCATTTTTGCCACATTGCCATGGGTAAAAGTATGGTTGCCTATTTCATATCCATCATTGTAAATATGCTGCAGCAACGGAATATTGCTTTCGGCATTGATACCCACAATAAAAAATGTGGCAGGTACTTTTTCCCTTTCAAGAATTTTTAATATTTGAGGAGTGTATTCAGCATCGGGCCCGTCATCAAAAGTTAATATAATTTTATGGCCAGGCCCCATGGGTGTTTTGTCTTCTGCAAATTTTTCATACACATATCCCGAAGGTAATTGAAGGTATTGCTGTTCTGCAATGAGCATTTCAGTACTGTCCAGTTCAATTTTTATTTTGCCGGGTTCAGGGGTAAATAAAATGTTTATCAGTTCTCCCTCGCCGGTTGCTGTTGGTTTGGCATTGATGTCAAAAGGCATGGTTGCCATCAAATTAAAATTGAAAGGGTTGCTTTGTAAAGATGCACTACTTAAATCCCTGTTGTAAAAATTCCAGATACGAGGGTCTTCACCTCCAATATGCCACAAAGCAGTGCCCGCTGTAACATAATCATCACTGAAGCGGAGTATGTTAAAAGTTGTGGCTGCATCGGTAAACCAAACATTGTGTTTTGTTTCGGAAGAAGTGTCGGTTTCTTTTTCGGTGTAATTGTAATGAAGGTTGTAGCTGTCGTTGCTGAATTCAATAACAGCATTGGCCATTTTTGCTTTGTCAATTGCTTTGGAGTAAGTAATATCTTCCACCCGTATTTTTCTTTTGCCGTTTCCATCTTCTTCATCAATCCAGTCCCTTGCATAACCTGCAACGCCTAAAATAATTTTACGGGTATCAATCTTATCATCCATTTTATCCAGTTGCTTTTCTATCCATTTCTGCGAACTGATTGGGCCGGGTTTTGTGTTGTCGTTGTATTCATCATAAGCCATCAGGATGATGTAATCATTGTAAGCAGATAAACTGCCGTAATCATAATCTTCATTATCCGGCGATACATCCATGGTAACTGTCATTCCCTTTGCATGCAAGGCTTCGTACAATTCTTTTTGAAACTGGGTAAGCGGTTCATTGCCGCTTTCATTCAGTTCTTCCAAATCAACATTTAAACCCTGTAAATGATAAAAGGAAAGTGTATCGGCAATTTGCTGAATAATGTGTTTTCTTTTTTCGGCATTGGTTAAAATAATATGGGCAAGTGTGGGGTCAAAATAAGAAATTCCATCTATTGTTGTGGCGCTATGGTAGTTATTGAAAATGGGCTGAATACTCAGGTTGCTTTGTTTCATCACTGCCAGGCCGGCGCTGTCAATTCTTGTTTGCAGGCTGTAAGTAAGTGTGTCAATAAAAAACCATTCGGGGTAAATGGTATTCAATTTACCGGCGTTCTTTTTTAAATCGGGTAAAGATGTAATGCTCCAGGGGGTGTAAAATGCTGAACGTATTAAAGTGGCTGAAGTATTGTTTCGGGTAAAAGTGTTTTCAAGTTTTCTTTTTTCAAGCAAATCTTTAAAACCTTTGTATTTTTTATTTTGTGCTGTGGTAAAAGTAAAATTGGCAGAAGGGTCTAATTTGCTCTGGTAGAATTTTGCTTTGTCTTTTATATCCGGCATCGAAGGATTTGCTGTATTGGTTAAAGCCAGCACCACCACCACCAAAATAAATAAGGTAATAAACAACAATATCCTGAAAGTCCATTTTACCCTTTTCCACCTGCCTGGATTATTGGTCTGGAATATCTGGCCATTGTTTTCCATAATTTAGGATAAAGATAGAGTATGTGGAAAATTATTCTCACCGGGGATACCACAAAAAGAAAAGCCCCTGTAGAAACAGGGGCCGCTTACCAAAACTAACTGCTTATGAGAAAAATTTAAATTCGATGTTGTTGTGTTCTGTTTATATAAACGCAAATCGGATGCCGAAAGTTTTACTGCCTTTGTTAAGGTTTCCTTAATACCCCATTTGCACTTAAATAACCGATTGCTTAAATAACGAAAAAAAGAACTTTTTATTTTCATCCTCACTAAATCTGTTTTAAATCAGACATAAAATTACTACATGGGTTTAACTAAAATAAGAAAGCACTGCCAAAAGGCGGTGCTTTAACAATATATTAATACCAGCTTACTTTATAAAGCCTTTTATCATATCCATCAATCCTCCGCCGCCCTGCTTTTGCATAGCATTTTGTGCGCCACCTGTAAGTTTAGATACAATATCCATCAATCCTCCGCCGCCGCCGCCGCTGGTATTTCCGCCTCCACCACCGCCGGTAAATTTGCTTATTAAGTCCTGAAAGTTGAAACCACTGTTACCACTATGTTGTTGCTCCTGAACTACTTCGGCGCATTGCCCGCCGGTAAGCGAATGCAACAGTGTATCCAGTGTACAGCTGCTGTTGTTTGTGTCGTTTGTTTTTTCAATCAATACAAAAACAACATTAGGAATAAGTTTGATGTAAACT
>JANNAM010000065.1:0-3380 GCA_031384415.1 Bacteroidota bacterium | reverse complement strand
GAGCGAAACCAGTTTTTCGTAATTAAAATTATCTGGAATGATCAGGTCTTCCAGTTGACTCATTTTAGAAACCAGTTCTTTTTCTTTTTCAATATAAGTATCGTACTTTATCTGTATCTCTGCCTGCACCAGTGTTTCGTTATCAAAACCGGCAAGTGCATTTTTTACTTTAGGAATGTATTTGATCATTTCATTCAGTCCGATCATTGGCCTGAGTAATACCTGTGCCGCTTTTTGTTTGTTTAATAACGTAGATGACTGTACGCTTTCTAAAAAGCCGGTTGTTTCTTCAGGATCCAGGCTTAGTAAATTAAGCAGGCTTTTTATCTTGTCAACATTTTCTTTTTTTAGTATCACTTTATCCATTCTTTCCTGCGATGCCAGGCCGAGGCGGTAACTTGTTTCTGTAAGCCTCAGGTCTGCGTTATCCTGTCTTAATAAAGTCCTGAACTCGGCACGGCTTGTAAACATGCGGTAAGGCTCGTCGGTTCCTTTGTTTATATGTTCGTAAATCAATACTCCAATATAAGCTTCGCTTCTTTTTAAATTAACCGGTTCTAATTTTCTTGTTTTTTGATGTGCATTAATTCCGGTCATTAACCCCTGGCAGGCAGCTTCCTCATATCCTGTTGTTCCGTTAATTTGTCCGGCAAAAAATAAATTACCAATTAATTTGGTTTCAAGGCTGAATTTTAATTGCGTTGGTGGGAAGAAATCATACTCAATGGCATATCCGGGCCTAAACATTTTACAGTTTTCAAACCCTGGTACCAATCTAAGCGCCTGAAGCTGAACATCTTCTGGTAACGAAGTAGAAAAACCATTAACATATATCTCTATGGTATTGAATCCTTCTGGCTCCACAAACAGTTGGTGTCTATCTCTTTGAGCAAACCTGCTTATTTTATCCTCTATACTGGGGCAATATCTGGGACCGGTTCCTTGTATACGGCCTTGATACATAGGACTTTGTTCAAATCCTGTCTTTAAAAGTTCGTGTACTTTATCGTTTGTGTAGGTTATCCAGCAGCTTTTTTGTTGCTCAGGTTTTATTCTATCAATATCCAGGTAACTGAAGCCCACAATTTCATCATCACCTTTCTGTTCTTCCATTTTAGAGTAGTCAAGGCTACGTCCATCAATTCTGGGGGGTGTGCCGGTTTTTAACCTGTCAGTCTCAAAACCCAAAGAAACCAGTTGCTCTGTTATACCGGTTGAGGCCTTTTCGGCCATTCTTCCCCCGCCAAAATTCTTCTCTCCAATATGTATAACACCGTTTAAGAAAGTGCCATTGGTTAATACAACGGCTTTGCTCCTGATTTGATGCCCAAGACCGGTTGTTACACCAACCGCCATACCATCTTGAATAATAAGGCTTTGTACCGTATCCTGGTAAAAATCAACATTTGGTGTGTTTTCAAGCATTTCCCGCCAGGTTGCAGCAAAAAGCATTCTGTCACTTTGCACTCTCGGACTCCACATGGCCGGACCTTTTGAACGGTTCAGCATCCTGAACTGGATCATACTTTTATCTGTAACGATTCCACTGTATCCGCCCATGGCATCAATTTCCCGTACAATTTGCCCTTTGGCAATCCCGCCCATGGCGGGATTACAACTCATTTGAGCAATGGTCTGCAAATTCATAGTAACCAGCAAAACTTTGCTGCCCAGGTTAGCGGCAGCGGCAGCGGCTTCGCAACCAGCATGTCCGGCGCCTACTACTATTATATCGTAATTCTGAAACATCGGATGCAAAGGTAAGTAAACGCTTTTTGAAGCCTCACAATGAATGCTGATTTCACGTGGAACCATTTTGTGTTATACTTTTATAATATATTTGATGTTCCACGTGAAATCGACATATAGTCCATGTTATATAAAATATCGCTTTAAGTATTTGTTTTCTCTCGATCGCATCACCAATGCGTCTTCCTTATTCTTGTCTCTATACCCACACAAATGCAGTGCTCCATGAAAAACCACCCGGTGCACCTCTTCCTTAAAGGAAACCCCCATTTGTTTTGCATTGTCTTTTATCCTGTCAATACTCAAATAAACCTCTCCCTCTATTTCATTTTTGGAAGAGCTAAGGTCAAATGTGATGACATCTGTATAAAAATCGTGTTTCAGAAAGTCATTGTTAATAGTAAGCAGGTGTTCGTCTGAACAGAATATGTAGGACAGGTTACCCAGCTTCTTCTTTTCTGCCGTGAAAAGCTTTTCGATAAAAAGCTTTAGACGGGTGCGTTCTTTTAGGTCGGGGTTCCGGTCCAGAGAATAAAATTGAACTTTTGGCATGTTGTTATTTCTTATATCGAAATTAGATAACAATATTGATTTGATACATTTGCAACTGATTTAAAAGAAAATGATTGAAATGAAGAAACGGCTATCGGAAGTAAGGGTTGGTAAATATGCGGTTATCAAAGCGTTTGAAAATGACGATATTTTTTTAAAGCTCATGGAAATGGGCTGTATACCAGGGGAAATCGTAAAGATTGATCAGATAGCACCGCTTGGAGATCCTATTTCCATTACGGTAGCTGGCTACCATTTAAGCTTAAGGTTGGATGAAGCTGAAATGATTTGGGTTGAAGAAACAGCCGTTATTGCTTAAGTTAATCTCAAAAAGATCTTTTCTGATGAAAATTGGACTTTACTTTGGTTCCTTTAACCCCGTTCATGTTGGCCATTTAATCATTGCTAACCATGCAGTTAATGAAACCGACCTTAACCAGGTTTGGTTTGTAGTGAGCCCACAAAACCCGTTTAAACAATCTGCTTCTTTATTAAGTGAGTATCACCGCCTGCACTTAATTAAGTCGGCCATTGATGGTGAAAACAATTTACGGGCTACCAGTGTTGAGTTTAACATGCCCAAACCGTCTTATACTGTTGATACCCTTGCCTACCTGAAGGAAAAACACCCGGAACATGAGTTCTCAATTTTAATGGGTAGCGATGGTTTTCAGAATTTAAACAAGTGGAAAAATTACGAAGTTATTGTTGCCAACCACTCCATCTACATTTATAAAAGGCCCGGTTTTGAGGTTACAGAAACCCTTGGCGCAACCATCCATATTTTAATCGCCCCGCTTTTAGAAATATCGTCTACGCATATACGTGTGCTAATTAAAAGCAGAAAATCTATTCGGTTCTTAGTACCTGATGTGGTTAAGGAAGAAATTGAGCTGGCTGGTTATTACAAGAACTGATTAAAAGATAAACCCAATTAACAAACAAAATAAAACGATGAATGGCGGCGGTATTTTAGAATACTGTAAAACCAGGAAGGTGCCCAGGATAACCCCCATATTAATATAGCTGATTGTACTGTACGACATTATTGAAACATCTTTAACCAGGTATAGCGTTGC
>JANNAM010000054.1:0-2904 GCA_031384415.1 Bacteroidota bacterium | reverse complement strand
GGGAGTGGTACGTGGCATTACAGTACGCAGCAGGAGTTTGCTCGGCAATATTGGCGGCGGCTTTCAGGCTTTGTTTGGCGGCAAAATTTCTATTTATGTTGAGCTTTGCGAAAAAACAAGAGAAGAAGCTTACCAGCTAATGCTGCAACATGCAGGCGAAAGAGGCGCCAATGCAATCATCAATATGCGTTACGATGCCAACGAAGTAATGAGCGGCATTAATGAAGTGCTTGCTTATGGAACGGCAGTGGTGGTGGAGAAAATTTAAGAAAGATACTTCCCCACTATTGGAACCCTTCTGCCCACCCCAAAAGCCTTTGGTGAAATACGGATGATGGGACAAAACTGGTTGCGTTTATATTCATTTACGTTTACCATTTTCAATACCCTGTCAACCAGTGCAGCATCATAACCCTGCACTTTAATTTCCTTTGGCCCCTGTCTTCTTTCAATGTACTGGTATAAAATTTTATCAAGTACAGCATAGTCAGGCAATGAATCAGAATCTTTTTGATCTGGCCTTAGTTCTGCTGATGGCGCTTTTGAAATAATATTGGCTGGAATAATTTCCGTTTCCCTGTTTATATACTTTGCCAAAGCATACACCTGCAGTTTATAACAATCGCCCAATACACCCAGGCCACCGGCCATATCGCCATATAAAGTTCCGTATCCTGTTGCCAGTTCACTTTTATTGGAAGTGTTTAATAAAATATAACCGAACTTATTTGCAATGGCCATCAGCAAGTTTCCTCTTGTGCGGCTTTGTATGTTTTCTTCTGCAATGCTAAAAGGTAAATCTTTAAATATTGGTTGCAACTCTTTTAAAAAACTATCGTAAATATTTTTTATCGGCAAAATATCATAAAGGTTTCCCAGGTTCAAACTCAGTTGTTCTGCATCACCCACCGAATGAGTGGTTGAATATTGCGAAGGCATTAACACAGCTCTTACATTTTCTTTACCCAGTGCTTCGCAGGCAAGTACCAATGTTACTGCACTGTCAATACCGCCGCTGCTGCCGAGAATTGCTTTTGTAAAACCCATCTTGCCAAAATAATCCCTGATGCCCATTACAATGGCATTATACACTTGTTCAATATTCAGGTTCTCTTGTAAAGCAACTGGAGTGAGTTCTTTATCGGGCACACGGCTGGCTGGTTCAATGATGGGTGAATCAATACTTCCATCATCATTTAAAATAAAAGACTGCAACCTTGATTGAAACATCGGAAGTTGGCCGCAAAGATTGGCATCTTTATCAAATACAAGAGATGCGCCATCAAAAACAATTTCCGTCTGGCTGCCAACTGCATTGCAATAAAACATCGGCAGTTTGTATTTCAGCACATTTGCTTTTATCGTTGCCTTCCTGTCTTCATCGTGTGTGTAATCAAATGGCGATGCAGAAATGTTGAGCATTACATCGGGCTGCTGCTCCATCAGTTTATCCATCGGGCAAATTCTGTAAAGCGGATTATCGCCCAGGTTCCAGATGTCTTCACAAATAGTAATGGCTAATTTCTTTCCTTTAAACTCCACCACATTCCAGTTGTAAGCCGGTTCAAAATAGCGGTACTCATCAAACACATCATAAGTTGGCAGGCAGGTTTTATGGGCAATGGCTTTTATTTCTTTTTCATAAAGAAAAAAAGCGCCGTTAAATAAATCCTTACCTTCTTTTATAGTGTTTTTATCCGGCGCACCAACAATCACCGCAATGGTATCTGCATGTTCTTTAATAATATCAATGGCACTGTAACATTTTGCAATAAAATCATCAAACTCCACAAAATCCCTAGGTGGATAGCCGCACACACACAGTTCGCTAAACATGATAATATCACCTCCCTGTTTTTTTGCTTCGTCAATGGCGCAAATTATTTTTTGCGTATTACTTTCAAAATTGCCGATGTGATAGTTTTGTTGTGCAAGGAAGATTTTCATACCCCCGTCCCCTAAAGGGGATTATTTAAGTTTTATTATAAAAATGATTCTATTACTTTGCAAAGTTAAATTAAGATGATGAGAATAGCTTTGATATTGATTTCTATTACTTGCCTGATTACAGCCTGTAACAGCGTCGATAAAATTCCTGATGTATCCAATATCAAAATTGAATTGAGCACTGAACGTTTTGAAAAAGATTTGTTCAGCCTTGATTCGGCAAATTTTGCAGCCCGGTTAGACCAGCTGCAGGCTAAATATCCTTCGTTTGGGGAAAATTTTTTAACCACTATACTAAATATAGACCCCAAATGGAGTTCGGACAGTACTGCCTCCTACGTCCGTGGTTTTGTAAATGCTTACAAAGCTATTTTTGATACATCGCAGATTGTTTTTAAAAAATTTTCGCTATTTGAAAATGAAGTAAAGCAAAGCCTGCAGTTTTTAAGACATTATTTCCCCCGGTATAAAGCCCCACTAAAAATAATTACTTATATAGGCCCGATAGATGGTTTTGGAGATATAATAACAGATGATGCAATTATTGTTGGCCTTCACCAGCATCTGGGAAAAAATTATTCTTTATACAGGTCGCCTATTGTGCAGGAAACTTATCCTGAATATATCAGCAACAGGTTCGAACCTGGTTATATTGCAGTAAACTGCATGAAGAATATTGTGCTGGATATGTTTCCGGAAAAAACAGAAGACAAACCGCTTGTACAACAAATGGTTGAAAAAGGAAAACGCCTGTTTGTTTTGCAAAAGCTGTTGCCTTATACCGAAGAATACAAATTGATTGGCTACTCCGATGCCCAAATGAAAAGTTGCTATAGAAACGAGGTAAACATCTGGGCTTTATTTATTACAAATAACCTGCTGCAGGTTATTGACAACAACATTGTAAAAAACTATATTGGTGAAAGCCCAAAAACACAGGAACTGGCAGATGATAAC
>JANNAM010000267.1:0-21717 GCA_031384415.1 Bacteroidota bacterium | reverse complement strand
TGGAGTTTTTTTGCAGTGATACAAACGGCTACCATTGCTGCAGTGGGTGTGGCATTCAGTAAATTTGCAGCCTACCTTATTCCTGCAGTGAGCGAAAAAAATATTATTGCCGACCTGGGTTTTATAACCATATCTGCTGCTCAACTGGTTTCTATTGTTTTAATTGTATTGCTTACTTACATAAATACAAAAGGAATACAGGGAGGAAAATTGATTCAAAGAATTTTTACTTCGGCAAAATTGCTGGCATTGTTTGGCCTGATAATTTTTGGTTTCTTTTTGGCAAAACAAAGTTTTTGGACAGAAAACTGGCAGACCGGAATGAATGCAATGCAACTTGAAAAAGATGCAGCAGGAAAATTTATTGAAAATGGTAACTGGTTTTCTATTGGCGGTACAGCGTTGATTGGGGCTATTGCTGCAGCAATGGTAGGTTCTATATTCAGCAGCGATGCCTGGAACAATGTAACTTTTATTGCCGGCGAAATAAAAAACCCCAAACGCAATATCGGGTTAAGTTTATTTTTAGGAACCCTCATTGTTACCATAATTTATGTTTGTGCCAATCTGATGTATTTAAATGTGTTGCCTTTGAGTGGTATTGTTGGCGCAGAAAATGACCGGGTGGCAGTTGCTGCATCTAAAGGCATATTCGGCGATGCAGGAACTTATGTTATTGCAGTACTAATCATGGTATCAACTTTTGGATGCAATAATGGGTTAATACTAGCAGGCACCAGGGTTTATAATACGATGGCAAAGGATGGATTATTTTTTAAAAAGGCAGCAGTGCTTAATAAAAATGCGGTGCCAGAGTTTGCATTGTGGATTCAATGCATTGTTGCAAGTATTCTTTGCCTTAGCGGAAAATATGGCGATTTGCTGGATATGATTTCTTTTGTGGTGGTATTATTTTATGCATTAACTATTATCGGAATTTTCAGGCTGCGTAAAACGATGCCCAATGCAGAGCGGCCATATAAGGCATTTGGTTACCCGGTGCTGCCCGCCGTTTATATTTTGCTGGCTGCTGTGTTTTGTGTTTTCTTAATAAAAATGAAACCCGATTTTGCAGGTATTGGGTTAGGAATTGTTTTATTGGGTATTCCACTTTATTACCTTGCCATCGCAAACAAGAAAAAAGAATAGTTAATTATGCCGGTTATTGATTTCGAAAAAATATTTCAACAGTTTACACAATTAAAAGTTGCTGTTATCGGCGATGTAATGCTGGATACTTACTGGTGGGGCAAAGTTGACCGCATTTCTCCCGAAGCGCCGGTGCCGGTGGTGGCTGTAAGTAAAAGAGAGCAGCGCATTGGTGGTGCAGGCAATGTGGCATTGAATATACAATCGCTGAATGCAGGTGTAAGTATTTTGAGTGTGCTGGGTAAAGATGATGACGGGGAACAGCTGATAAAACTACTGCAGCAAAATAATATCGGAACAAAATATTTAGTGCAAAGCGAACACCGGATTACCAGCAACAAAATCCGTATCATAAGCCGCAACCAGCAAATGATGCGGCTGGATGCAGAACTCACCAATGATTTAACCAAAGAAGATGAAGACAGGCTGCTGTATGCTTTTGAAAATTATATTGCAGCAGAAAAACCCGATGTGGTAGTGATGGAGGATTATAACAAAGGGGTACTTACAGAAAATGTAATTGGTAAAATAATTGGCCTTTGCAAACAAAATAATATCATCACAGCAGTTGACCCCAAGAGAAGAAATTTCTTTGCATATAAAGGGGTTGATATTTTTAAACCAAATTTAAAAGAAGTAAAAGAAGGGCTGAATTTACTGACCGATGATGTTAACCTGAATGTGCTGAAAGATATTCATATTTTGCTGGAAGAAAAACTGCAGCATAAAATTTCATTCATCACTTTATCTGAGAAGGGAGTTTTTTTCGGGGAAGATAAAAATGCTGCAGTCATCCCCACACACATCCGTAATGTGGCGGATGTAAGCGGCGCCGGCGACACTGTCATTGCCGTGGCTTCGCTGCTGTATGCCGCCACTAAAGATGTAAAGCTAATGGCAGAAGTTGCCAATATTGCCGGCGGGCTTGTTTGCGAAGAAGTAGGAACAGTGGCAATTGACCGGGAAAAGTTACTTGCAGAGTGTAAGCAGTTGTTGCAGTAATCAATCAGTTTCTTTGTCTTCCTTCCATCCTTTTGCTTCTGCTTTGTCAAGATACTTGTCGAAACTGACAAATACTTCAAAAAATATTTTTACAACAACAAATATCAATATGAATATTTTGCCTCCGCCAAGCAACAGGAACATGCTTCCGAGAATTACAATAAATTGCTGTACAAATATTCTCATATAGGGCTGAAACATCAGTTTCATCATCGAAATATTTTTGTATTGCCCTGATGAAAAAAAACTAAAAAAATTTTGCAAGGTATAATAGATAATGAAAATGGCCAGCAATAGTTTTCCTTCGTGACCCAGTATTGCAGGAATTTGTGAATAGCCGCCAAAAAAAGATTTATTGCCAACAATGCCTGATACGCCAAAGAAAATTTGGGTTTGAACAAAAACAAAAAACCCATAATGAACAATAAAGAAAATAATAAAGAAGAGGCCGCTTACCATTTTAACCGAACCATTGTTTTCCCATTTGTCTTTTCCTTTTACAAAAAGAGTAACAACAGCCATCTTTATTACATTGACGATACCAATTATTACAGTCTCCAGGCAATACACCAGGAAAATCATTTTAGGATCCCAGCCCTCAAACCAAACTCCGTAAAGCGGAATGAGATTAACGACTATTAAAAGATAATCGCTGATTGTTAGCTCACGTTTAAACATAGCTTTAAAATCTTAGAAAGTTTATGACGGTAAAATAAATACTTTTGGGCTAATTATATATACCCACCAACACGTATGCAAAAATTCTCTTTGGCAATTCACGGCGGAGCCGGAACCATTTTAAAAGAAGACATGACACCTGAACTGGAAGCGGCTTACCTGAAAGGGCTGGATGATTCACTGAAAGCAGGATTTGCTGTGCTGGAAGAAGGCGGCTCGGCAGTAAATGCTGTGAAAGCAGCCATTGTAATTTTAGAAGACAATTTATTATTTAATGCAGGGCGTGGCTCGGTATTTACAAAAAAAGGTGTGCAGGAAATGGATGCGGCCATCATGAGCGGAAAAGATTTGGCTGCAGGTTCTGTTGCAGGCGTGCGCAATGTTCGCAACCCCATTGAACTGGCAACAGAAGTAATGCTCAACAGCAATCATGTTTTTTTAAGCGGCAAGGGCGCCAACGATTTTGCCATCAAGCAGGGTATAAAATTAGAACCCGATGAATTCTTTTTCAGCCAGTTTCGTTACGACCAGTGGAAGGCGATAAGAGATAGTGATAATTATTCTTTAGACCACACACACCAGGGACTTGAAGAATTGCTGAAGGATAAAAAATTTGGAACCGTTGGTGCTGTGGCATGTGACAGCAGTGGAAATATTGCAGCAGCCACAAGCACCGGTGGTATGACAAATAAAAAGTACGGCCGCATTGGCGACAGCCCATTAATTGGTTGCGGTACTTATGCCAATAATAAAACCTGCGCCATCAGTTGCACCGGCCATGGCGAACCTTTTATACGTGCCGTGGCTGCTTACGATGTTAGCTGCCTGATGGAATATAAAGGAATGACTTTGCAGCAGGCAATGGATGAAGTAGTGAATGTTAAATTAATGAAAATGGATGGAGAAGGTGGAATGATTGGTGCTGATGCTGCAGGCAATACAGCCCTGGTTTTAAACAGTGCCGGAATGTACAGGGGGATGCGGAATAGCGATGGCGAAAATTTTATTGGTATTTACAGTAATTAAAATTTACCGGGTTTAAAAAGGATTTTTTTCAAGTAAAATAAAAGCAGGAAAATTATTTTACAGATATTTTTTCTTCCACAAGAATAATTTTTTTATCCTTCATAGCCATGTAATGGAAGCGATTGGGTGCATCAAAAATAATCTGCCCATTAGCAAGTATTGAATCATAAGTACTACCCAAATTATCTTCAACAATTATTAATTCTTTATCATTCAGCCTGGCCGAATAAGCAAACCACCGGCTGTTGGGGCTGAAAGCAATGCTGTAGATATCCTGGAATGGCTTGCCTTCAACAGTATCTGCATTAATAAAACGCTTGTATTCATTTTCAGCAACATAAGCAAAGCGCAGGTTATCTGGACTAAAAGTGGCAGTAAACTGCATTACATCGCTGTAATGTTTACCATCAGCTCCATTTAAAACCATAAAAAACTGGTCATGATTTTCGCCTTCAAAAGCAAATGATTTACCATCGCTGCTAAATTTAAGGCTGTTTTCCACCACGGTTTCATAAGGCGCTGATATCTTACCGTCTATTACAAGATGGTGTTTAAAATCTTCTTTCCTGGGTTTGGCAAGTTCAACTCCATAGGCAAGCCTTAATCCGTCGGGATTAAAACAAAGTGAGTGAACCACATCGTATTTTTCACTTTCTGTACTGTCATAAATAACTATATTTTTATTTCCGCTAACAGCCTGGTAAGCAAAATGGTTGCCGTGGTCACTAAATATAATTGAACTTACATTTTCATAGGCCCTGCTTTGCACTTTGTCAATAACTGCAAAACTTTTATTTCCATTTATTGCCCAGAAACCCAAATGTTTTCCATCGGCACTCAAAACCGGAAAACCCACCTGGTCAAACAAAGTTTGCTCTTCGTCATTCAGCACTATCAATTGTTTTTTATCCTGCGTAGCAGTAAAGGCAATGCTGTTTCCATCTTTGCTGAATACAATGCTGTTTGCATTTATTGCATTATATGATTTACTTTTTATCCCTTTGTATTTTAGGAAAAATTTACTGCCATCATTTAATATGTACACAATATTTTTATTGTCGGGGCCATACATTTGAAAAGCAATTGTTGCTGAAGTATCCACAGCCTTCTCCTTTTTTTCACCGGTAATCCAAATCCATTTTTTACCATCATGGGCGCTGTATGTAAAGTATTTACTGTCGGGGCTAAAAAAAGGCATATTGACTTTTTCGAACGGTTGCCCTTTTATTCCATCAATTACTGCAATTTGCTTATCTCCCTCATATAAGCAATAAGCAATCCTTTTCATATTGTTGCTGTATGAAAAACTGTTATTAACCAGTTTTGAGCCATCAATTTTTGCGATAAAAGTTTCTTTTACCTTTCGTTTTATCTGCTGCCCCTGCAAATGTGAAGCAACAGTAAACCCGGCCAGAAAAAGAAAAATATATAGCTTGTTATCAGAAAATTTCATAAAAATGTTCAATATTTTATTATGAATAGAATTTAAAGCCGGAAGATATCATCATTGTACCGGCTGTTAACGTTTTAAAGAACAAATAATTATTCAGGAGAAGAAATATTCCGGTTATTTTTTCAATATTCAAATCTACAATTTTTCCGGTTATTTATTTTCAGACGCCGCTTGTCTTGTTTGTTTAATGAATATTTTACAACCAGTATTTAAATTCCATACTGTAAACTACATTTGCACTATGCGTAAATATGCCATTATTGTAGCTGGCGGGCTGGGAAAACGAATGGGGGATGATGTGCCCAAGCAGTTTCTTTTACTGAAGGGAAAACCTGTTTTGTATTATACCATTGATACATTTTTAAAAGCTTATCCCGATTTGCAACTCATTCTTGTGCTGCCGGAAGAATACATTTCGGCTGGCCAGGAAATTATTGATGCATTTTTTGATTACAGCCGCATCCGGATTACCATTGGTGGCCGCACAAGATTTCATTCAGTACAAAACGGTTTAAAATTAGTTACAGAAGAAAGCATTGTTTTTGTGCAGGATGCCGTAAGATGTTTGCTGAGTACCGCTTTAATTCACCGTTGTTATGAAGCTGCTTTGGAATATGGCTCTGCCATTCCGGTAATTGACAGCAGAGACAGTGTTCGCTTTATAACTGAAAATGAAAACGAAGCCCTGGAAAGAAACAGGGTTAAATTAGTGCAGACACCACAAACATTTCACAGTAAAATTATATTGCCGGCTTTTAATATTGATTACAAAGATAAATTTACCGACGAAGCAACTGTTGTGGAAGCATTTGGTTTAAAAGTACACCTCGTAGAAGGGGCGGAGAACAATTTTAAAATTACAAAACCGTTGGATTTAATGGTGGCAGAGCAAATTATTGATGCCCTCAAATGACGACCCCACTTTTTTATTAGTTTCAATAAAAGAGGTAAACGATTTAATTTAATTCCTGCAAACTTTTCTTCTCTTGCCCCAAAGCTGCTGTAAAAGAATGCAAGATTTCGGATGTCGCTTCCTTCAAAATCTAATAAAAGATTTTGCCCTGCATAATCTTTTATAAAAGCATTGATGAGTGCATGTGATGCACCAATTCTTTTTTCAAGGCTGGAGGAGTCGTTCGGACGGGCATTGGGATGGTTGCCCACTAAAATATAATAGGCCCTTTTGTGAGAAAAGAAAAATGCTGCTGATGCAACCAACTGCTTATTATTATAAATACCATAAGTAACTGCTTTTTGTTCCTGCCGAAGCTGTCCATATAGTTTTTCTATTCTCTCAAAATCATAATCGGTAAGTTTTGAAAATGATTTTGATTGTTCTTTTGACAAGGCAATTACTTCTGATACTGCTATATTTTTTTTAACAACACATTTAAGCTGTTCGCATTTTTTAATATTGCGTTGTGTATTTTCCCTGAAACGGCTGTATAAAATTTGATAGGGTTCATTCAGCGGCAACACATAATTCATCCGCTCATACAAAGTAAAATCCTGCAAACTAAAATGGTTGCCATAATTAAGATAAATATCCCAGAACTTAAATTTTTTTGGAACCGCAGCAAGAAAATCATTTACCAGTAAAGGAGTAATATTTAAACCAAAAACACCAAGACTTGCAGCAAATGGCGGCTGGTACAAATAATAGATGCCATACTTTTTATTCCAGGTAAGCGGCATTACTGCTTCGTAATTGTTCAGCACAAGTCCGTCCCAGTTTTTGGCCATGGCATCAAGGTAAGTTGAGTAACCATATATCAAACCATTGCCTGCATTGTTTATGCAGGCATCCCATTTTTTCTTGTCTATTTGCTGATATGTGAGGTATTGGATACCACTCATTAAAAAGGTATTTGCGGAATTAATTTTCTGAGGCTGAAATTCTGAATATCAATACTGAAAGCAATGTTTTTTAAAAATCTTTTTTCCGGAATGGTAGATTTAAAATAATCATCGTACACTTTGCTGTACAGCAGCGGCACATAAATATTGATTATATTCTTACACAGCGATAGTTGAATGCCGGCATCGTAAATAAATCTTCCTGTAGGCGAATTCTTTTTCCAGGCTTCGGCGTAAGTACCAATGTCAATAAATGCCTTCAAAGGAATTTTTACCGGTAATATCTGCAGGGGATTTATTTCTTTTGGAATATCTGTAGTAAAGTTAGCTGCTGCCAGCCAGTCATCTGTTTTACCTGTTTTACTGCTCAGCAAATCTGTTCTTACTTTAAATCCGCCGTCACGTATCATTATTTGCTGGTTGGGATAATTTTCAAACTCATTTCTGCCAACAAAATAATTACTGTATGTATAATCCTCATTACCTTTTGCACCGGTCATATTAAGCTGGTAGCGGTCAGTTGCAAATTGTTTTGCAAAAGTTTTGTCGCCAATATAAAAGAATTTACCTGCAAACAAACGCACATTCATTCCGCCTCCTTTTGCATAATTAAAATAATAATTACCTGTAAAATTGAGCCGTACAAAACCATCGCCCTGCTCTGCCTGTACTGCACCTTTGTAGGGATACAATATCCGGTTGTTTTCAATAACAAACTGAAACTGGTTAACATACCTGGACCTTACCGGGTAAGTAATTACATCAATCTGGTTCACCGTATCTCTCGAAAACAACAATCCCTGTTCTTGTACAAAGAATGTTTTCCACTGCACAAATTTTGTAATGGAGCTTCTGGGATTTTTATTGGCAAACACAAATTTAAAAGAAGGAACAATTTTGGAAAAACGTAAATAGTGCAGCTTGTTGGTAGAGTCAGCAAAAGAATCGCCGCTAAAGGAAGAACCGCTGACAGACAATTCAGCTTTTTGCCCGCTGTTACCCGGATACCAGCTATAAGCTATTCTTCCAATTCCATTAAACTGTTTGCTTTTGCCGGCATAAAAAGGAATTGCAAAAAACTGAAATTTCTGAAGCGGCAAAGTGTAGTTATGAATTAAAGCGCCAATCATTAACTTATCATAAAAATTAAATCCAATCATCGGGGCAACCGAAATATAGTTGTGCTTATCGGTTTCTTTAAGGCTGAAGAAAGAAGTGAAACGTATATCTTTCTTTATTTTTTCTCCGGCTAAACTTCCTTTTCTGTTCAATAAACTAAAATAGCTGTCAACATTTTTTCCGCTAACATCTTCTACCACTTTTTTAAAATCTTCAGGATAAGGGTGTTTAAACTGCCAGCGCTTGTAATATTCTTTCATGCAGTTTTCAAATACCTTTTTACCCAGCGAATCTTCCAGCAATTTCATCCAATTTCCTGTTTTTACATAAGCCACCACATTGTAATTGGCAATACTAAATTTTTCAGAAACAGTTTCCACTGGCTGATCTTTTTTAACGCCAATTAAAGTTTGCAGCAGTGTTTGTTCAATATCATCAGGTAATATTTTTTTAATAAAATTTGATTTGGCCGGAATAATTTCAGCCCCCGCATTGCCATAAAATTGGTTTAAATACCGTTTGTCATAATAAGTATTCATGCCTTCATCCATCCATGGATGGATGCGTTCGTTACTTGCCAGTATTGCGTAAAACCAGTTGTGGCCTACTTCGTGGTTAATAACGAAGTCGAGCAATTTTTCGCTGCCCCCCGATTCAAGCAAAGTGATTGTTGGATATTCCATTCCGCCGCCGTTTCCGCCATCCACCACACTCACCACATTATAAGGATATTCTCCCAGCCACTTGCTTTTTGTAATGATTGCCTGTTTAATAAACCTGATGCTGTTTTTCCATTCTTCATCATTGCTGGAATAATAAAATGAATACACATCAATTACTTTGCCCGAAGGCAACTGTAGTGTATCATACTTTACAGTAAACTCTTTATCGGCAAACCATGCAAAGTCATGCACATTGTTTTGTTTGTAATGCAGTGTTTTGGTTTCTTTAGAAGAAACAATACTTTCTTCGGCAGGCTTTCCTTTTTTCTTTTTTCTTCTTCCATCATCATCACTGGCAAAAGATTTTCTTTTCTTCAGCCAGTCTTTTTCAGATTGTTCCTGCAAATTTCCTGTTGCTGCCACCGCATAATTTTTCGGCACAGTAATCTGCACATCAAAATTTCCAAACTCACTGTAAAATTCACCCTGATCTAAATATGGAATGGGATGCCAGCCTTTGCTGTCGTAAACCGCCGGCTTGGGAAACCATTGTGTAATTTGATACGATTGTCCATCATGACCGCTCCTCGAAAAATTAAAAGGAAGTTTTACATGAAAAGGCGTTTCAATTTTGCAGCTGCTTTGTGGTGCCAGCGGCTGCGGCAAAATCAATTTGATAATATCCTGGTGTTGCGGATGGTCTTCGGTTTTTGCAGTAGCGCTGTTCACTTTAAAATCGAGCCGGTTAATGTAGCCACGTTTATCATTGTTGCTAAAATAAAAAGCAGTACTGCCGTTTTCCAATTGCTGGTCGGTAAAAGCCGTGCGGTCGTTTTTATAAGCATTGGGCCACACATGAATCCAGATAAAATGCAACGTATCAGGCGAATTGTTGAAATACTCCATTTTTATATAGCCATCTAATGTGTTGTCTGCATCATTCAGCAATACATCAATTTTATAATTTACCTGCTGCTGCCAATAAGCATATTGCGACCGGGCAAAAGTTAAAAAGAAAAAAGAAAAAATAATCAGGACTAACTTTTTCAAAACGGTTGAGTTTTTTCAAAAATAATCAAAACACAATGTAAAACAATCATTCGGTTGCTTTATGCTATATATTTTTGGGACAAGTTGTTGTTTTTCATAGGGTCATTCTCCCCGCCATGGCGGGGCTCACTTGTACATTTAATTTTCTATTCAACTTTCATCGCAGCGTAGTTAAGCAGTTTTTGCAGGTAAAATTTACTTGCCTTTGCCGCTCAGTATTATTTTAATGGTGTGCAGCATTATTTTAAAATCAAGCGCCAGCGACACATTTTCTATATACATCAAATCGTAAGGCATCCGCTTAATAATTTCATCCACGGTGGATGCATAACCAAATTTAACCATCCCCCAGCTGCTAAGGCCGGGTTTTACTTTAAATAAATAATTATACTCAGGGTGCTGCTTAATAATCTGGTCAATATAAAATTTACGTTCGGGCCTTGGGCCTACTAAACTCATTTCTCCTTTTAAAATATTCCAGAGCTGTGGCAATTCATCCAGTCGCCATTTACGCATCACCTTTCCCCATTTGGTAATCCGGGGGTCATCATCGCTGCTCAGTTGCGGCCCGTTTTTTTCAGCATCCATTACCATACTCCTGAATTTAATCATGGTAAAAGGTTTGCCCTTGTACCCAATTCTTTCCTGCAGAAAAAACAAAGCGCCTTTGGATGAAAACAAAACCCTTAATGCCGTGTATATAATCAACGGCGAAAGGATAATCATTGCAAGCAGTGAAGCAACAATATCAATAAGCCGTTTTATATTTTGCTGCCATGCAGGCAATAAACCGGAGTGTAAATCTATCAGCGGAACACCCAGCACATTATTGGTTTGCAATGCCCCGCTTAATATATCAACTGTGTCAGGCGTAATTTTTATATTTACATTTCTGTCGCTCAACTGCCGCAGGATATTCTCCAACTGCTCCCTTTCTTTTTTCTCCACAGCAATAATAACTTCTTCAATATTATTTTCATCAATAATGGCAACTGCATCGGCAGCATTGCCAAAATTTTTCATTTCAGCAGGTAAAGTTGAACTGTTGTTAACATTTGTATTTACAAAACCAATAATGCGGTATCCGGTTTTTTCTTTATTGTCTGCAACAGCTTTATACAATGCTGCTGCGTTACTACTTGAGCCAATAATAAGCGTATTGAAAAATACCTGTTCTTTTTTTAACTGCCATTTTGCTTTGTTCAAAAAGAGCAGCCTGATAAAAAAGGTAATGAGTAACTGCAAAGCCAGCAGCGAAAAAAATTCTTTGTAAAAGGTGATATAGCTTCCGCTGGTATCATCCAATAAAAACAAAAAGAAAATAATAAGGCATCCTGCAAAGCAGCAACCCAGTGTATAAAAAAATTCTGCCAGTCTCGATTTGTGATAAATGTTGTTGTAGTTACCCAACAAATGAAATAATACCAGCCACGCAACCGGAATAATGATAAGGCCTAAATAAAACTTAGTGTCGGCGTAAAATTCCTGGTCTAAAAAAATTCTGCGTAAAAAATAAAAACTGCACCAGGTAATTGCGGCAGCAATAAAATCTCCCAGTGCGTACCAACGTATATGTATCCTTGGCTGCTTCAACTAACTAAGATTGGCTTTGCCTATTTTTTCCAGTATCTGGTGCGCCACTTCCATTGCCCTGAATCCATCCACAACACTTACCGGTGTGTCAGTATTGTTTGCAATGGCATCCCGGAATTCTTCCAGTTCCATCTTTATAGCATTTACATCTTTTACATCAGGATTGGCAATGGCAATTGTTTTTTTGCCGCTATTGGTTTCAATGTCAAACGTAAAAACATTTTTATCTTCTGCTGTGTTCAGCTTAATGATTTCGGTTTTCTTTTCTAAAAAATCAATGCCCAGGTAAGCATCTTTTTGAAACAATCGCATCTTCCTCATTTTTTTCATGCTTATCCTGCTGCTGGTTAAATTGGCAACACACCCATTATCAAATTCAATACGAACGTTGGCAATATCCGGCGTATCACTCATTACTGCCACTCCATTTGCAGAAATATAATTTACATTGCTTTTAACCAGGCTTAAAATAATATCAATGTCATGAATCATTAAATCCAGTATCACACTCACATCAGTTCCTCTCGGATTAAATTGTGCAAGTCTGTGTACTTCAATAAACATAGGTTGAATCACATGCTCCTTCAGCGCAAGAAAAGCAGGATTAAACCTTTCTACATGCCCAACCTGAAATTTTATGTTAGCTTCCTTTGCAAGTTTTACCAACTGCCTTGCTTCGTCCATTGTATTGGCCAAAGGTTTTTCCACAAAAACATGTTTACCTTTTTTTATAGCAGCTTCACACAATTCAAAATGAGCAGAAGTGGGCGCCACAATATCCAATGCATCGCAGGCATCCATCAATTCTTCTGCTTTATTAAATCTTGGTAACTGGTATTTTTCACTTACTAATTTTGCATTAGCATCATCAGAGTCGCAAAAACCTATTAATTCAACGCCTTCAATAACTGCCCAGTTATTCAGGTGAAATTTTCCCAAATGTCCGGCACCTATCACACCAACTTTAAGCATAATTAGTTTCTCCCCAATCCCCTAAAAGGATTTTTAGTATTCATTATTAATTTATAACTCATTTTCTGTTTCGGGTATTTCTTCCCAAAATCCCATTTTACCAAATTTTTCAATGCGTTGTGTTATTCTTTCTTCTGCCTTTACTTTCTTTAAATCAGCAATTACCGGCAATAAATAATTTTTTAGAATTTCAGCAGCTTCATCATAATCCCAGTGAGCGCCACCCAATGGTTCCGGTATCACTCCATCTACCAAACCAAAATTCAGCATGTCTGTACCTGTTAATTTCAATTGCTCTGCAGCGGTTTCTTTTTTATCCCAGGTGCGCCATAAAATGCTGCTGCAGCTTTCCGGCGATATTACGGTGTACCATGTATTTTCAAGCATAAAAACCTTATCGCCAACACCAATGCCCAATGCACCACCACTTGCGCCTTCGCCAATAATCACACAAATCACCGGCACTTTCAGCCTTATCATTTCGTAAATATTCCTTGCAATAGCTTCTCCCTGTCCACGCTCTTCGGCTTCCAGCCCGGGGTAAGCACCCGGCGTGTCAATCAATGTAATAACAGGCTTATTAAATTTTTCAGCAAGTTTCATCAGCCGCAAGGCTTTTCTGTAGCCTTCGGGGTTGGCCATTCCAAAATTCCGCATTTGTCTGCTTTTGGTATTGATGCCTTTTTGCTGGCCAATGATCATCACTGTTTCATCGCCCAGTTTTGCAAAACCACCCACCATTGCTTTATCATCTTTTACATTTCTGTCGCCATGCATTTCAATAAAATCAGTACACATTTTTTCAATGTACTTTAATGTATATGGCCTGTCGGGGTGACGGCTCAGTTGAACTTTTTGCCAGGGCGTTACATTATCAGTTAAATGCTTTTTGGTTTCAACAATTCTTTGTTCCAGCATGGCAATAGTGCCGCTAACATCAATCTTACTTTTTTCGGCACTTGCTTTTTGCACTTCAATCTGGTCATACAATTCCTTAATAGGCTTTTCAAATTCTAAAAATTGTCTGTTTTTTAAAGTAGGCATAGTATTTTTTTTTTGCTTGTCCCGGTTTTATTCGGGGTCCGGGCTGTTGTTTTTCATGTCGTCATCGTTGCATCGTCCTCTTGTACTGTATAATAAATGGCAACTGGCAAGTGCTATTTGCTAAGTCCGGGCTGTAAATTTAGGGGTTACATCTTTTTAATAAAAGTTTTGGGAACAAAAACTTGAAAACCCTATCTTTGCTGTCCCAAAAAAAGAGTAGGATTTGAGTAGTCAGATTTGGACTCAGCACCTGGGTAGTAGGATCGGTAGTTCAGTTGGTTAGAATGCCGCCCTGTCACGGCGGAGGTCGCGGGTTCGAGTCCCGTCCGGTCCGCAAATTAAAGTTAAATGCCCTGTAAACAATCTAGTTTACGGGGCTTTTTCATTTTATTAAAAATTATAAAACTTAGGAATGAAAAGAAATGCTTTAGTATGCCTGCTGATAATGACAATGTTGACTCACAAATCTGAAGCACAGACAGGCATAAGCAGTAAGATAAAATTAACTGATGCCGGCCTGGGGTGGGCAGGCAATTCAATTAACACAGTTGTGTTCAGGAAAAATTCTCTGGTGAGTTATAAAGAAAATCAGTTTATAAGTTATTATGATGCTGATGGGTTTGTAATAATTGGAAAAAGGAAATTGACTGATACAGCATGGCAATTAAAAAAAACAGCATACAAGGGAAATATTGCCGATGCACATAACAGTATAAGCATTATGGCAGATGGCGAAGGTTTTTTGCACCTGGCATGGGATCATCACAACAGCATTTTAAAATATTGTAAAAGCATTGAACCCCTTTCGCTGGAGCTTACAGAAATGGGGCCTATGACTGGTGAGGAAAAGAAGGTTTCTTATCCTGAGTTTTATAAAATGCCCGGTGGCAACCTTCTTTTTTTTTATAGGGATGGTAGTTCTGGAAACGGCAACCTTGTAATTAACAAATATAATTTGACGGATAAAAAATGGACCCGTTTGCAAAGTAGTTTAATAAATGGCGAAGGAAAACGAAATGCATACTGGCAAGCCTGCGTAGATGTTAGGGGGGCTATCCATATTTCGTGGGTTTGGCGTGAAAACCCCGATGTGGCAAGCAATCATGATATGTGTTATGCAGTATCTTATGACGGTGGTCTTAGCTGGCAAAAATCGAATGGTGAAAAATACCAGTTGCCTGTCACTATAAATTCAGCCGAAAAAATTGTTTCTATTTCTCAAAATACAGAATTAATAAACCAGACATCTATGTGCACTGATGCAGCCGGGAATCCTTTTATAGCCAGTTACTGGAAAGGAGTGAATAACGTGCCGCAGTATCATATTATCTGTAAAAAAGGCAAAGCCTGGAAGGTGCAGGATCTGGGTTTTAGAAAAACAAATTTTACATTAAGTGGAAAAGGCACAAAACAAATACCTGTTTCGAGGCCGCAAATTATTGTTTGGGGTAAAGGGAAAAGAAAAAATGCAGCCATTATTTTCCGGGATGAAGAAAGGGGAAATAAAATTTCTTTAGCTATAGCAAAAACATTTAAAAAGAATAACTGGAAGCTGATTGATTTGAACAGCAGCAGCACCGGAGTATGGGAGCCAACCTACGACACTGAATTGTGGAAACAAAAGCATCAGTTGCATCTATTTGTGCAGCAGGTGGTGCAGGCTGATGCAGAAGCTGTAATAAAAACTGCCCCTAAAATGGTACAAGTGCTGGAATTCAATTTTTAAAAGTAGAGCAGCTTCTTTATATGACCTTAATATTACATTTCATTTAAGTAAAGTTTCCTTTAATGCTGGATGCACACTACAACTCCCTTTTACTTTGGTAAAGTTGATGTAAAGTGCAAACGTTTGCATAGATTCTTTATAATGCAGGGCTGGATTAAGTTACCTTTGCTTAAAGAATCAATAACAAAGCAATAATGATAGAAAAGTTGCGTTATTGAGTTTAATCCCAAATCAATTTTATTTGTGTATCCGGGGAAAAGAGAAAACCCAGGTTTATTATAAATAACAAACTAACTGCCCTGTAACTTAATTGTGTGCAGGGCATTTTATTAGATAAAACGTAAACCAGACATTATAGAAAACAACACTACCCTTCGTTCATTTTTGTTTTAAATTTTTAATTAAGTATGAAGAAGTTTGGTTTAAGAAAATTGCATCTTTTCTTTTCGTCGCTTTTAATTTTTTTAGTTCACCTGCCATTTGTGTTTGCAAAAAACAAACCATACAGCGGTGCTGTGCCAGTAAGGGCAAGGGTTCATTCTGTTTACAACGATTCGTTGTTTAGCAGAATTACTGTTACTGTAGAAAATTCTGTTGGCAGCCTTTACGACAGCCTTCGGCTTAACATTATGGGTTTATCACGCCAGGCATTTGATTACGCCATGAAGGGCTTTCATACACTGGATGATGCCGGTAAAATAAACAACGACAGAATTATTTCCATTGCAGATTTTAGCCAGCCATCCAGCAAAAAAAGATTGTTTGTTATTGACCTGGATAATAATAAAGTGTTGTTTAATACTTATGTGGCGCATGGTGTAAATTCCGGAAGGGAATATGCCCGCCAGTTTTCCAACACTCCCGAAAGCAACCAGAGCAGCCCCGGGTTTTATGAAACATTGGGCACTTACAACGGCAGCAATGGTTATTCATTAAAATTGGAAGGGCTTGAAAAAGGAATTAACGATAATGCCAGCAGCCGTGCCATTGTTATTCATGGTGCAGCTTATGTGAGTGAAGGGTTAATCAGGTCGCAGGGATTTATTGGCCGCAGCTGGGGTTGCCCGGCACTGCCCGAAAAATTACATAAACCCATTATAGATAAAATCAAAAACGGAACCTGTTTATTCATTTACAGCCCCCAAAGTAACTATCTGAGCCGTTCAAGTATTTTGAACCAATAATCCTTTTATTCTTTCATCTTATTGAATGCCATTTTTCCCTCCCGGTTTCCCGGAGGGATTTTTCTTTTATCAATTGCAATGCTATTTATAACTTCACAAAAATTTTCAGCAGCATGAACAAGTTTACAGGAACAGGTGTGGCGGTGATTACGCCTTTTAACAATGATGGAAGTATTGATTTTACCAGCCTTAAAAAAACAATCAATTATTTAACCGAAGGAAAAGTAGAATACCTTGTTATTTTAGGCACCACTGGTGAAAGCGCCACGTTAAGCAGCGAAGAAAAACAGCAGGTATTTAGTTTTGTTGCAGAAAATAATCCTGCTAAACTTCCATTGGTGGCAGGCATTGGCGGCAACCACACAAAAAATGTGATTGATAATTTAAAGAAATTTAATTTGTCGGGGTACGATGCCATTCTTTCGGTAAGCCCTTATTATAATAAGCCAAATCAAAATGGTTTGTACCAGCATTACAAAGCATTGAATGATGCAACAGCTTTGCCAATTATTATGTACAACGTTCCTTCCCGAACAGGTATGAATGTGACAGCAGAAACAACTTTACGCATTGCAGCAGATTGCAAAAACATCATTGCCAATAAAGAAGCCAGCGGAAATTTTGACCAGATAATGCAGATTATTAAATACAAGCCTGCAGGTTTTGATGTTATCAGCGGCGATGATGCCATTGGATTGCCAATGATTGCCTGCGGCGCTGCCGGTGTAATTTCGGTAGTGGCAAATGCTTACCCCTTGATTTTTTCCGATATGGTACGCCATTGTTTAAAAGGCGATTTTGAATCAGCAAAGCCATTGCATTATCAGCTTACCGATATTATCAATACCATGTTTGCCGAAGGCAGCCCCAGCGGTTTAAAAGCATACATGAGCGAAATGGGCATTTGCAAAAATACTTTCAGGCTTCCCGTAGTTGGGGTAAGTGATGAGTTGATGGGAAAAATAAAAAGCCTGATGAAACAAATCTGATAATATAATTGAAGCATTTATTTTTTTATACTGTTTATTTATTTTTTGCCACCACTTCTTTCTCTCAAAAAGATTCAGTTCAGTTCATTTTAATTGATACTCTTGCCGCTCCTGGCAGCGATTTTTATCTTGCATGCAATAAAAATAACTGGAACCCCGCCGATGAAAACTATAAATTTAAAAATGCTGAAGACGGCAATCGTTTCCTGATTTGTTATTTTGATAAAGGAACCAGTCTTCAGTTCAAATTTACAAGGGGTAGCTGGCAAACTGTGGAATGCGACGCCGATGGAAAAGATTTGGACAATCGTACTCTTAAAACTGATACTTCAAAATTTGTAATTTATTTTATTGATGGATGGAAAGATAAATTTTCACCTTTTGTAAAACAACACACCGCATCTCCTCATGTAAAAATTTTAGACACTGCTTTTTACATGCCTCAGTTAAACAGGAGAAGAAGGATATGGATTTACTTACCGGAGCAATATGTGGCTTCAAAAAAAACATATCCTGTCATGTACATGCACGACGGGCAAAATGTTTTTGATGAATTTACCAGCGGCTTTGGCGAATGGGGTGTAGATGAATGCCTGGATACTTTAATTGCAAAGGGAAAACCGCCTTGCATTGTTGTGGGCATTGACAATGGGCCACAACGTTTTAATGAATACAATCCTTATGACAATGAGCGGTTCGGAAATGGCGAAGGAGATTTGTATGTTGATTTTATTGTTCATACTCTTAAACCATATATTGATAAGCATTACAGGACAATACCTTTAAAAGAAAACACAATCATTGCAGGAAGCAGCATGGGTGGTTTGATTTCTTATTATGCCATGCTAAAGTATCCTGCTGTGTTTGGAAAAGCGGGTGTTTTTTCACCAGCATTCTGGACGGCACCGGAAATAAAAAACTTAACAGATTCATTGGCTAAAAAATTAAACGGCAAACTTTTCTTTTACATGGGCGGCCAGGAAGGCGGATCTTATGTGCAAGACATGAAAGATGTGATGGAAAAAGCAGGCACCGTTTCAAGCGCCATGATTTATGCAGTTATAGACCCCGGAGCCAGCCATAATGAGCAGGCGTGGCGAAAATGGTTTGCTGAATTTTACAATTGGATAATGGCGGATGGATATAATAATGTAATAAAACTGGATAAAGAGAACTAAATCTTATAACACATCCCCTCCAGCGCCAGTTCTGTTTGCTCAAAAACTTCTTTGGCTTCTGTTAAAAAAGCATCCAATGTTTCGTACTTGGAAGAAAAGTGCCCAATCAGCAATTTTTTAACTGCAGCTTTTTGTGCAATGGCCGCTGCCTGTATGCTGGTGCTGTGAAAACGTGCCGCCGCCCTTTCAGGTAAATCTTTCAGGTAAGTTGTTTCATGGTATAACAAGTCAACTGCTTTTACTTTTTCTGCCAGTGATTCATCATAGATGGTATCGGCACAGTAAGCATAAGATTTTGCTGGCGTGGCAGCATTGGTTACTTCTTCATTGGGGATAATGGTTCCTTTTTTGGTTACATAATCTTTTCCTTTTTGCAGTTCTTCATAAAAAGCTGCAGGTATTTCATAGCTTTTCACTTTGTCGCCGTCAATCTTCCTCAGATTTTTTTTCTCAGTAAATAAAAAACCCCAGCACTCAATGCGGTGTTTTGTTTTAAAACAATGCACCGTTATTTTTTTATCATCCACAATAAGCCCTTCTTTGTGCAGGGCATGAAAATGAATTTTATAAGGAAGGTGTGCATCAGCAACTTTTAACTGAAGGTTAATGATTTCTTCAAGCATCAGGGGCGCATGCAAATGCAAATCGGCTGTGCGGCCAAGCAGCCCCATGCTGGTGAGCAAGCCAATTAACCCAAAATAATGGTCGCCATGAAGGTGTGAAATAAATATGCGGTTTATTTTGCTGCGGCGTATTTTGTATTTGGTCATCTGCATCTGCGTTCCTTCGCCGCAGTCAATCAAATAACTTTCATCCAGGGTTTGCAAAACCTGGGCGGTGGGGCTTCTGTCAAATGCAGGAATAGCCGAATTGTTTCCTAGAATGGTTAAAGCTAACAAGAGAAAATTGAGAATTAAAAATTACAAACGAAGAATTCCTTCAAACACAAGACCTTCTATGCTCACTAAATGCTGCATATATTATCCATTATTAATTATTCCTTCATCAAATCCCTTTCTATCTCTTCCATTTGAACAATATCCCAGGCTTCGCTTTCGGTGGGTGTAATGTTCATAATATCCAGCAGTTCTTTTTCCTCAAATATTTTTGCCGCAGTTTTCTGCAATTCACAAATAACAAAGGAACAATTGTTTTCATAAAAATTTTGTTGAACCGAAGCAAGGTATTCTGTCATTGGTTCATCAACAATATTTACATTTTTCATTTTTAAAATAACATGCGGTATGTCTTTTTGCAGGTAGGGGAGCAGCAAATTGTTTAGTTCTTCTGTCATATTAGCAGCCAAAACCTCTTCTTCAGGCGTAATAACAGTAAATTTTTCTTTGGTATCTATTTTGACATTCATACTGCAAGCTTTGAGAGCAGGAAAGGAAGTTGATTGTAAAGTAAAGATATTTTTTGTTTAGGCAGAACACTGACAGTACTTTGAAAACTTATTAATACAGATTTTTTTTGTAAAAATAAACCCTGGCAGCCTCATCAGTCTTTCATATTAGTTCATTTTTAACTTTTCAACATATCAACATTCGCATATTGCTGCAAACTTAAATTCGGAAATAAACGTTATTATTGTACAGCTAAATTCAATACAGAATGGACAACAACTTTTCAGCTCAGGTAAAAGAAATCATCTCTTACAGCAGGGAAGAAGCCCTGAGGTTAGGGAACGATTTTATTGGCACAGAACATTTGATTTTGGGATTGATAAGAGACGGAGAAAACACTGCCGTAAAAATTCTGAAATCGTTAAATGTTGACCTTTATGAATTACGCAAAGAAATTGAAATGGCGGTAAAGGACAAGACGGGAAAAAATATTGCCAACATCAACTCACTTCCCTTAACCAAGCAGGCCGAAAAAGTAATCCGCATTACAGTGCTGGAAGCTAAATCGTATAAAAGCACTTTGGTGGAAAGCGAACACCTCATGCTGTCTATTTTAAAGAACAAAGAAAATATTGCTACGCAGATTTTAAACCAGTTTGACGTGGACTATGATTTGTTTAAAAATGAACTTGGGTTTGTATCTACCAATCCGCCGAAGGCAGAATTTAATGATGAAGGCGAAGATGATTTTGATGAAGAAAGAAAACAATACAGCCAACAACAGCGTGGCCAGCGTGGCGGTGCTGCAAGCCAGCCAAAAACAAAAACACCCGTGCTTGATAATTTTGGCAGAGATATAACCCGGCTTGCAGAAAACAATTCGCTTGACCCGATTGTGGGCAGAGAAATTGAGATTGAAAGGGTATCGCAAATATTATCTCGCCGCAAAAAGAATAATCCTATTTTAATTGGTGAGCCGGGTGTGGGCAAAACTGCCATTGTTGAAGGGCTTGCATTAAGGATTGTGCAAAGAAAAGTTTCCCGTGTTTTGTTTGATAAAAGGGTGGTGAGTTTGGATTTGGCAGCACTTGTTGCCGGCACAAAATACCGTGGCCAGTTTGAAGAAAGAATGAAAGCCATCATGAATGAACTGGAAAAAAACCGGGACGTTATTTTATTTATAGATGAAATTCATACCATTGTTGGTGCAGGCGGTGCCAGTGGTTCATTAGATGCCTCCAATATTTTTAAACCGGCTCTTGCCAGGGGCGAACTGCAATGTATTGGTGCATCTACTTTGGATGAATACAGGATGTACATTGAAAAAGATGGCGCATTAGACCGTCGTTTTCAAAAAGTACTGGTTGAGCAGCCGAGTGTGGATGAAACCATACAGATACTCAACAATATTAAAAGCAAGTACGAGGATTATCACAATGTTACTTACAGCCAGGAAGCCATTGATGCCTGTGTAAAATTAAGTGACCGCTACATGACGGACAGGCTGTTGCCAGATAAAGCCATTGATGTGCTTGATGAAGTAGGCGCCAGAAAACATATCAAAAACATCAATGTTCCCGAAGATATTCTTGAACTGGAAAAAAAGATTGAGGATATTAAATTAGAAAAGAACAAGGTGGTGAAGAGCCAGCGTTTTGAAGAAGCCGCCTCTTTAAGAGATACAGAAAA
>JANNAM010000209.1:0-19471 GCA_031384415.1 Bacteroidota bacterium | reverse complement strand
ACAAGAGTGGAGATCTTATATCACAGCATTCATTATATAGACCTCGTAAGAAATTTACTCGGCAAGCCTCAATCGGTGTATGCCAAAACAACCAGGCATCCTTCAATGCCGCAACTTGCTTCTGTAAGAAGTAATATCATCATGGATTATGGCGATATGATAAGGGCCAATATCCTTACCAATCATTGTCATAATTACGGCATGCCCAAGCAACAATCCTATATAAAAATTGAAGGAAGCCGCGGCGCAATAAAAATAAATTTCGGAGCATTAATAAATTATCCAAGAGGAGCAGCGGATAGTTTTGAATATATTTTACTTGATGATAAAGACCCTGAATGGAAAGAAATGAAAATAAACGGAAGCTGGTTCCCTCATGCCTTTATTGGAAGTATGGCGCAAATAATGCTTGCCGCAGAGGGAGCAATTAACAAACCGGATAATGCTGCTGAAGATTGTATTCATACGATGGCATGTATGGAAGCAGCTTATATAAGCAGTGAAAAAGGCGGCGTAAAATTAAAAGATATAAAATGAGAACGGTAAGTAAAAAGGGGATTCTATTCCTGGCTATTTTATTTTTTTCATCAATGCAAAAAATAATTGCCCAGCAAATCGCCTTCCCGGGAGCAGAAGGTTTTGGAAAATATTCAACAGGGGGACGTGGAGGAAAAGTAGCGTTTGTTACCAACTTAAATGATGATGGCGAAGGAAGTTTCAGAAATGCACTGGAACAATTTCCCGGCGAGCCACTCACAGTTATTTTTAAAGTATCCGGGATCATTGAACTGCAATCTAAAATACAAATCAAACGGAGCAACCTGACTATTGCAGGTCAAACTGCACCCGGCGATGGTATCTGTTTAAAGAACCAGTCATTAATTCTTAATGGTGCTTCTGCAAAAGGCAATCATGGTAATATAATCATCCGCTTTATCCGTTCCCGCCCTGGCGGCACATTAAAATCAGGTATGTATGGTTTTGATATGGAGAACTGCCATGATGTAATTGTTGACCATTGCAGTTTTAGCTGGGCCAATGAAGAATGTGCGGCGATGTACGATACTAAAAATACAAGTGTGCAATGGTGTATTGTTAGCGAAGGTTTGTATGAAGCCGGTCATGCAAAAGGCCATCGTTCTTATGGCGGTGTATGGGGCGGACAGTATGCTACCTATCATCATAATTTAATAGCACATCAAAACAGCAGGGCGGTACGATTTAATGGCGCAAGAGCCCATGACACCATTGCTCTCATTGATTACAGAAATAATGTGATTTATAACTGGGGTAATGCAAATGCCTGCTATGGCGGCGAAGTAAATATTGCAGGCGGCGTTTCGCAGGTAAATTTGGTGAACAATTATTATAAGCCCGGGCCGGCAACCGGAACAGAACTAAAATTTATTCATGCCAATTATTCGGCAAAAGATGCAAAAGGAACTGGTGAATGGTATTTGAGCGGTAATATCATGGAAGGAGATAAAGCATTGACGAAAAAGAATTTTAAGGGATTGGATTTGTCAGAACAGGGATATCCAAAAAATGCAGAAGCAAAAAATCCTTTCAGGATTGATGCACCAATACCTGAACAAAATGCAAAAGATGCCTGCAACGAAGTGTTGAAATTTTGCGGAGCAATATTGCCAAAAAGAGATGCAGTTGATGAAAGGGTTATCAACGAAACAAAAACCGGAACTGCAACCGGTAAAGGTGTTTTTGGTAAAGCAGGTATTATTGATTCTCCAAATGCTGTTGGTGGCTGGGGCGAATTTAAAAACGGAATAGCGCCTTTAGATACTGATGCTGATGGGATGCCCGACGAGTGGGAAAAGAAGAATGGATTAAATCCAACTGATGCCAGCGACAGGAATAAAATTGGTGGGGATGGATTTACCATGCTGGAAAAATATTTGAATGAACTGGCGGTAGTTAAATAAAAAATGAAAAAAAAAATCTTCATACTATTCTTTTTTTTTCATCAAGCAGCTTTTGCCCAGGTTCAAATACACGATGATGTAAAATCTGCCCGTACAAATTTTGGCCTTCAAAAATTACAGGCAGTCATTTATAAGTACAGGTTAAATAGTAAGAAGTATTCAATTTTTCTTCTGCAGCAATCAAAACTAAAATTGCAAAATGAAGATTTTAAAAAGGATACATCAAAAGAAGGGTACAGTATTTATGCAGATGAAAAAACTGTACGAATCACAGGTAATGATGAAACAGGTATTTTATATGGCTGCCTTGATTTAGCTGATAGAATTACTGCGGTTAAAGCCTTTCCTAAACGCCTGCAAATAAAAGAAGCACCCGAAATGATCCTCCGTGGCCAGTGCATCGGCCTTCAAAAATCCACTTACCTGCCCGGAAGAAATGTGTATGAATATCCAATTACTCCCGAAACATTCTCCTGGGTCTACGATAAAAAATTATGGATACAGGTGCTGGATTCTATGCTGGAGAACAGGATGAATTCTTTGTATCTGTGGAATGGGCATCCCTTTGCCTCACTGGTAAAACTAAAAGATTATCCTTATGCCGTGGAAGTAGATGATGCCACTTTTAAAAAAAATGAAGAGATGTACCGCTTCATTACAACAGAAGCCGATAAAAGAGGAATATGGGTGATACAAATGTTTTACAATATCATCGTATCCAAACCATTTGCCGAATACAATCATATTAAAACACAGGAAAGGGAAAGGCCCATCATTCCAATCATTGCAGATTATACCAGAAAATCAATTGCAGCATTTGTTGAAAAATATCCAAACGTAGGTTTAATGGTTTGCCTGGGCGAAGCTATGGAAGGCGTTGGTAAAGATGATATTGAATGGTTCACTAAAACAATTATTCCCGGCGTAAAAGATGGATTGAAAGCTTTGGGAAAAACAACTGAACCTCCGATAGTTTTACGGGCACATGATACGGACGCACCTTCTGTGATGGAAGCAGCATTGCCTATATATAAAAATTTATACACCGAAGCAAAATTTAATGGTGAGGCTTTAACCTATGCAAGACCAAGAGGTGAATGGGCAAAGCTGCATCAAAAATTAAGTAAGCTTGGAAGTGTGCAGATTGAAAATGTACATATCCTTGCCAACCTTGAACCGTTTCGTTATGGCTCACCGGATTTTATTCAGCAAAGTGTAATTGGTATGCATGAAGTGATGGGAGGCAATGGTTTGCATTTGTATCCGCAGGCATCTTACTGGGACTGGCCATACAGTGCAGATAGTGTAAAGGGCAAAAGATTATTACAAATTGAAAGAGACTGGATATGGTACAAAGCCTGGAGCCGTTATGCATGGAAGGCAAACAGTAAACGGGCAGATGAAATTAATTACTGGAGCAATTTATTAGCAACAAAATTTGGTTGCAACAACGCCGATGGGAGAAAAATTCTGGAAGCTTACGAACAATCCGGTGAAATTGCACCAAAACTCTTACGTCGCTTTGGAATTACTGATGGCAACCGGCAAACATTAACATTGGGCATGCTGATGACCCAACTCATCAATCCATATCGCTATGGTTTGTTTACCTTATTATATGAAGGCGAAAGCCCCGAAGGGGAAATGCTGATTCAGTTTGCTGAAAAAGAATGGAAGAAAGAAAAGCATATCGGCGAAACCCCGGTTCAGATCATTGATGAAGTAAAGCAACATGGAATTAAAGCGGCAGAAGCTATTGAAGCTGCAGCGAAAAATATTAAAAACAACAAAGCTGAATTTGCAAGGCTTGAAAATGATATGCTTTGTTATAAAGCGCTGGCTTTTCATTATGCCGAAAAGGCACAGGCAGCTTTAGATGTACTGAAGTATAAATATTCTGAAGATATTAATGATTTGAAAAAAGCAGTTCCTGCACTTGAAAGAAGCGTACTGTACTATAAACAACTTGTTGACCTGACCAAAGGAACTTACCTGTATGCCAACAGCATGCAAACCCAGCAACGCAAAATTCCGTTTCGTGGGGTTGAGGGTACTTTTAAAACATGGGCAGAAGTGCTGCTACCTTTTGAAAATGAACTGCAGCATTTAAAAAATAAAATTGATTCGCTGATAAAACAACATGGCAAAAATAGTACTGAACATACCGCTTTGGTAAATGCGGATGTAAGTTTATTAAACAAAAATAATAACTGGGTTGTAATTGACAGTCTGGCAAAACCATTTACTGATTCTCCTGTTGTAATTTTATCCTTCTCAAAAGAATTACAAAAATTGCGGGGACTGCAATTATCTTTTCAGCAACAAATAAAAGATGGGACTGAAATAAAGTTCACTAATAATAACCCGGTGAAAATATTGGTAGGTTATTTTAATCCAGTAAAAGCAGCTTTTTCCAAAGACACTACATTTTTAAAAGCGCCTGAGCTGGAAACCAATGCCAGTGCCAATGATTATGGGCAGGCCGAAATAAAGATCGTCAATGCTTTAGTAATAAAAGGCATGCCGCCGGTGAATGTGCATAGCTATAGTTTTGCAGCAGGCACCAATACATTGCAATTAGGAAAAGGTGTTTGTTTGATACTCGGTTTTGTTAAGGGAGAACAAAATATCCCGTTATATGATGCAGGCTTAACTGAACAGGGAATAAAAAAAGAAATTGATTGGTTGTTTGAATAGTATATTTAAAAAATGAAAAAAGCATCTCTTCTTTTAACATCCATCTTTTGGTTAAATGCTTTTTCACAAAAGGCAATGATCAAGGGGCAATTTGATCGGCCGTATGTGAAAAGGATATTGTCTCTTTCCAGGCCGATGCATCGTACACAATTTCCGGAGCTTAATGAGGTAGAGACAATTGCTGTGGGAAAAGGGACATTCAAGACTACTTTGACTGTAGACCAGCCTGAAATCATGTATTTAACTTCTTACATAAATGATTCAATTGAATTTCGTCAGCCTCTTTTTTTAAAAGATGGATATGCGATTTCAATAAATTGCAAAATAAAAAAAGGATCAGCTCAACTTACAATTACCGGAAAAGGCGCACAGGATAACCAGCCATGGGGATTAGATGACAATATTAATTTCAATGATTATCCTAAGGATACAATCCCGGACAGAATATTAGCCGATCTGCAAAAAATATCGAATAAAAATCTGGAGGTATTTCACCAGTATACTGAAATACATAAGCCCTCTGCTGATTTTATAAAGAGCTGGAACATTGAAATGCAATACACAACAATTAGGATTTATTATATCTATGCAAAGCAAAGGAAATATTCTGTCCGGGATGCATATAACAGAAACAAAAAAAACTGGGACGATACGTTTAACCAACTGTTGATCGATGCACCTTTAATGAATGAAACTGCTTTAACATCTTCAGCATATCGGTTGTTTTTAAAGATGTTTTTAATCTTCAGTAAACCACAGGTTTTGGATGGGGATGCGGATAAAGAAGAGTTTGTAAAAGAATGGTATAGAGATGGCAGGGATACAGGAACAAGAAGTTTTTTTAATGATGCTCTTAATATTCCGAGCCAGAAGATCATTGAAAAGATATTTAGCGGAAAAGTAAAAGAGTACATGTACTGTAACCTTTTTAAAATGGCCTTGGAAACCGGGGTTGTTACAAATATTGATTCTATTTACGCTGATTTTTCTAAACAGTACCCCTTTAGTGCCTATAAAAAAATATTCGACAAACCGATAGCTGCAGTTACAGAAAATTTAAAACAGCCGGTAAATGCTATGATGATTTTTGAACCCGGTAACATTAAAACCTGGGCTGAAGTGTTGAATTTGGTTAAAGGCAAAACAGTTTTGTTGGATATGTGGGGCACCTGGTGTGGTCCCTGCAGAGATGAAATAAAAATGAATAGCGCAGCACTTAAAACTTATTTTAAAGATAAGGGGCTTGACTATTTATATATTGCCAACCAGGATGAAGCTAACGTAAAAGCATGGAAAAGCCTGATCACTTACTTTAATTTGGAAGGTCATCATATTTTGGCTACCAAGGAATTGACAAATGATATCGAGGAAAATATAAAGCTAACATTTTATCCCACTTACGTAATCATACATAAAGACGGAAGCTATGAAATGTTAAAAGCAGGTGTTCCAATGGACAGGAAAATGTTGATTACGCAAATTGAAGAAGCGCTGAAATGAAAATAAAAGCAACATATTTATTTACCTGTATCCTGGCTTTCTGCACAAAGTTTCTTGCTGCACAGGATTTAAAACTCTGGTACAATAAACCTGCTGCTAAATGGACGGAAGCTTTACCGCTTGGTAACGGAAGAATTGGTGCGATGGTTTTTGGAGGTATCGAACAAGACCGCATCCAGTTCAATGAAGAAACATTATGGACCGGCGAACCAAGAGATTATAATCGTACCGGGGCATACAAATATTTAGATTCTATTCGCCGGTTATTATTTGCAGGCAAACAAAAAGAAGCAGAAGCATTGGCTGAAAAAGAATTTATGGGCACAAAGAGCAATGAAGGAAAAAAAGAAGCCTGGTTAAAAACTGTTTTACAAAACAATAGCCTTGCAGCCGAAAATTATGATGACAGTAAATGGAAAACTATGGCGGTGCCAGCTTACGATGGTTGGGAAGCTGTGGGTTTTGAAGGCCTGGATGGCGCCGTGTGGTTACGCACCAGTTTTGCATTGCCTGCATCATGGAATGGAAAAGATCTGCTGCTTGACCTGAACAGGATAAGGGATTATGACCTGGCCTATGTAAATGGAAAACTAATTGGCACACAACAAAATACCGAAGCAAGAAAATATATAATTCCGGCTTTAGTTTTACATGCGGGTAAAAATACAATTGCCGTGCAGGTAATTAATTATACTGATAAAGGCGGCATCGCCGGTTATAAAGATACAGCAAGGCATATCGGTGTGTATCCTGTGGGAGAGGAAGCTGCAAAACTTTCATTGAACGGCCAGTGGAAATATTTTATCCAGAATGATGAACCGCCTGCAGTGGGTGTTTACCAGGCAAGTTATCAGCCTTTTGGTGACCTGTTTTTGCAATTTGAAAATGCGGAGAATAGTACCAGCTATAAAAGAGAACTCGATATTTCAAATGCAATTGCCACAACTTCCTATTCGGTAAATGGCATTGATTTTAAACGGGAATATTTTATCAGTCAGCCTAACCAGGTGGTGGCTGTTAATCTAACTGCATCAAAAAAGCAAAGTATAAGTTTTAGTGCAACGCTTAGCAGTCTGCATAAAAATTTTATGGTTAAGAAGATAAATGGTAATACCATTTCACTTTCAGTAAAAGTACGCAATGGTGCTTTGCGTGGTGAAAGTTACCTGCAAATAAAAACAACAGGTGGTGCAGTCTCAATTGTTGATGATAAAATTATAATTGCTGATGCAGATGAAGCTGCATTGTATTTAACTGCCGGCACCAACTATAAAAATTATAAAGATGTTTCTGCAGATCCTGTTAAGCCGTGCGCCAATGCATTAACATCCATTGCTGCAAAAAGCTATCTGCAAATAAAAGCAGCTCATATAAAAGAGTATCAAAAATATTTTAACACCTATTCCATAAGGCTCTATACAAAATCAGAGTCTCAGAAACCCCCTCCGGGGAGCAGGGGGGCTACAGATACCAGGCTTGAAAAATTTGCCTCCTCAAACGATCCTTCCTTCGTTGCATTGTATCAGCAATACGGCAGGTATTTATTGATCTCTTCTTCACGCCCGGGAACAAGGCCGGCAAACCTGCAAGGCATTTGGAACGATTTGCTTACGCCGCCATGGGGAAGCAAATACACGACCAATATAAACCTGGAAATGAATTACTGGCCTGCAGAATTACTGAATCTTTCTGCCATGCATCTGCCATTGTTCACAATGATCGATGAACTATCGCAAAGCGGTAAGCAAACAGCAAAGGAATATTACAATGCACCGGGTTGGGTATTGCATCATAACACAGATCTATGGAGAGGCACTGCACCCATCAACGCCTCTAACCACGGTATCTGGGTTACTGGTGGTGCATGGTTATGCCAGCACTTGTGGGAACACTATTTATTTACGCAGGATAAAATATTTTTAAAAACCAAAGCATATCCCATAATGAAGGAAGCTGCTTTGTTCTTCAATTCTTTTTTAATTAAAGACCCAACAACGGGATATTTAATCAGCACACCGTCAAACTCTCCGGAACAGGGAGGTTTGGTTGCAGGGCCAACAATGGATCATCAAATAATAAGAACGCTTTTTAGAAATGTAATTGAAGCAGGTGAGTTATTAAATGTTGATGCGACATTCAGAAAAACATTGGAGGAAAAATACAAACAAATTGCACCAAATAAAATTGGTAAATATGGACAACTGCAGGAATGGATGCAGAATGTAGATGATACAACAAACAAGCACCGGCATATTTCGCATTTGTGGGGTATGTATCCCGGCAGCGAAATAAACTGGGATGAAGATCCCGCCATGATGAATGCAGCAAAACAATCATTGTTGTATCGTGGCGATGCAGCGACAGGCTGGAGCCTGGGCTGGAAAATAAATTGCTGGGCACGTTTTAAAGATGGTGATCATACTTTTAAAATGATACAGATGCTGATGAGCCCGGTAAGAGGCGGCTCAGGCAGTTATCCCAACTTGTTTGACGCACATCCACCTTTTCAGATTGACGGTAACTTTGGCGGCGCTGCAGGCATTGGCGAAATGTTATTGCAAAGTCATACAAAATTCATTGATATTCTCCCTGCATTGCCGGATGCTTTACCAAATGGTGAAGTAAAAGGCATTTGTGCAAGACGAGGTTTTGTGGTTGATATGAATTGGGCAGATGGAAAATTGCAACAAATAACTGTTATATCAAAAGCAGGGATGCCTTTGCTGTTGCGTTATAACGGGCTGGTTAAAGATATTAAAACAATAAAAAACGGAGTTTATACTTTAGATGCATCGCTTAAAAGATTATAGAGGTTTTTCATGCAAAGGCGCAAAGGGGCAAAGGAATACACTCGGACAGCTTTGCGCCTTTATTCCTTTGCGCCTTTGCGTGCTAATTATAATACTTCTTGCTTCGTTTAATTTAAAAGCACAACGGCAGGATATTCTTCTCAACAACAACTGGCAAACCAAACTCAATAATACAACTCAATGGAAACCGGTAAACATTCCTCACAACTGGGATGATTATTACGGATATCGAAGATTACTGCATGGCAACCTGCATGGTGATGCCGAATACAAAAAAGAGATCATTCTAAAACAATCAAAAAAAGGTAAACGTTTTTTCTTATATTTTGAAGGTGCAGGCAGTTATGCAACTGTTTTGCTGAATGGCAAATATATTGGAAGCCACGCAGGAGGCAGAACTACTTTTACGTTGGATATAACCGATATAATCAAAACAGATGGATCAAAAAATATTATAGCAGTAAAAATTGCTCATCCTGCCAACATCAAAGACCTTCCCTGGGTTTGTGGCGGCTGCAGCGATGACCGTGGCTTTTCCGAAGGCTCACAACCGATGGGTATTTTTAGACCGGTGCATTTGATTGTTACTAGTGATGTTCGGATTGAACCATTTGGTATTCATGCCTGGGCCGATATTCAAAATGACAATGCATCCCTGTTTATAAACACCACTATTAAAAACTATTCAGACCAAAACCAAAATGTTACAATCATTAATAAATTGATGGATGCAGCAGGGAAAGTTGTGAAAGAAGTTTCAACTCAGCAATTATTAAAAGCAAAAGATTCTATCACCATTTTACAAAACAACATTGCAGTTAATCATCCCAACAAATGGAGCGTAGAAAACCCTTATCTCTATAAAGTCATTTCCCTAATCAAACAGAATAATATTATTATTGATAAAGCAGAAACTGATTTTGGTTTCCGAACCATCAACTGGAAGAATGGCAGCCACCAGTTTACATTAAATGGCAAACCTGTTTTTATAAATGGTATTGCAGAGTATGAACATTTACTTGGACAAAGCCATGCCTTCAGTAACGAAGAGATCATTGCAAGAATGAAATGGATACAATCGGCAGGCTTTAATGCTTTCAGGGATGGTCATCAGCCGCATAATTTATTATATGGGCGATTATGTGATGAAAAAGGAATTTTATGGTGGACACAATTCTCTGCACATGTATGGTATGATACCAAAGAATTCAGAGATAATTTTAAAACATTGCTTAGAGAATGGGTGATAGAAAGGCGAAACGATCCTTCCGTTATTTTATGGGGGCTGCAAAATGAAAGTAAACTACCCAAAGAATTTGCTGAGGAATGCACAGCACTCATTCGTTCTCTTGATCCCACTGCATCAACGCAACGTTTAGTAACCATCTGCAACGGTGGCGAAGGAACTGATTGGGATGTGCCGCAAAACTGGACGGGTACTTATGGTGGTAATCCTGCAACTTATGCAAGCGATTTAAAAAAACAAATACTGATTGGTGAATATGGTGCATGGCGTACCATTGATCTGCACACCGAAGGCGGCTTTGTACAAAACGGTATTCTTAGTGAAGATAGAATGACGCAGTTGATGGAACAGAAAATTCGTTTGGCAGAAAGCGTAAAGGATAGTGTTGCCGGCCAATTCTTTTGGTTGCTTACATCACACGATAATCCCGGACGTGTGCAGGGTGGAGAAGGTGCAAGAGAATTAGACAGGATTGGCCCGGTGAATTATAAAGGTTTGCTTACGTCCTGGGAAGAACCAACAGATGCGTTCTACATGTTCCGCAGCAATTATGCAAGTAAAGAAAAAGAACCGATGGTTTACATTGTTTCCCATACCTGGCCCAACCGCTGGATGAAACCGGGAATTAAAGACAGCATTTATGTGTACAGCAATTGCGATGAAGTGGAATTGTTCAACGATATTGAAAACGCATCATTGGGTAAACAAAAAAGAAATGGCATTGGTACCCATTTTCAATGGGATAAAGTAAACATACAATACAATGTGCTGTATGCTGTTGGCTATGTAAATGGGAAAGCAGTTGCAAGGGATACTGTTACTTTATTTCATTTGCCGCAATCGCCTAATTTTAATAAGCTGTACCGGAATGCAAAAAAAATTACTATACCTGTAGATGGTTATAATTATGTTTATCGTGTTAATTGTGGCGGGCCCGACTTTCGGGATGAAAACGGAATTACTTGGGGCAAAGACCAGATATACAATCCAGAAACTACCTACTACGGATCTTCTTCCTGGACTACCGATTTTTCAGGAATGCCTTCGTTTTTCGCAAGCCAGCGAAGAACTTTTGTACCAATAAAAAATATAAAAGACTGTCGACTGTTTCAATCTTTTCGATATGGAAAAAATAAGTTGAAATATGAATTTGAATTGGAAGATGGAGAATATTTGGTTGAATTATACTTTGTAGAGCCATGGCTTGGTATTGGTGGAGGAATCAATGCAAAAGCAATGCGATTGTTTGATGTGGCCATTAATGATAAAATTGTTTTGAATGATTTAGATATATGGAGAGAAGCAGGCACAAACATAGCATTAAGAAAAACAGTAAAAGTTAAAGTGACCGGTGGTAAAATGGTCATTTCTTTTCCGGAAACTAAAGCAGGGGAGGCTTTAATATCTGCTATTGCTATTTCGAAGAAAGGCAATTCTGAAGCAAGAAGAAGTGCAACCAAAAGAAGTAGTGGTAAGAGGATGAATTCCTGGTTTGATATCGGTGACAAATTATTTGCAGAAGAAGCGATACAAATAAATTCACTGCCTTCTAATCTTTTTGGTGCAGATTGGGTTCAGTTAAATACCCGTTCAGAAATAAAACGATTTAATTTCTCGTCCTACAACTTAAGTAATTTATTTATTGCTGTGATATCAGGCTACACAGATACTGCTTTATTAAAGGAATTTGAAAATACAAACACACAAATCATTACTGATGAAGATGGCGGAAAATATTACAATGTTTACCGCAGGCTTTTTGCGGAAGGAGATACGATGACTTTAAATATTAATTCGAATATGATTGTTTGCAGGCAACCGGTAACAAACATGCAACCAGCCTTTGACCTGAAACCAATTACATCTTACCGTACAAATGTTGCTGTTGTTGGCGAAGGAATAACTAAAGAACAATTTGCAGGTCGTGAATGTGCAGTAATTAAATCAAACAATAAAGCAATTGTTGAATGGCCTGTGCAAACCGGCGTGGCAGATATTTATTCCATCACCATGAAATATTTTTATGGTAAAGAACTGCCGGTGAAAGGAAAATTACAATTGATTGGAGCAGGCAAGACCATGATGATGGAGGAAGCAGTTAACTTTACTTTTACCCGTGATGGGAAATGGAACCAGTTTACTATAAATACTGGCAACATGATAAATGCAGGTAATTATACAGTGAAATTGATAATTGAAAATGCCGAAGGTTTGGCAATAAGTGGCATTGAAGTGCAGTAGAAATTTTGAGGTATTGCTGAATAAGATTGTTGACGTACAAGAGTGCGACGCAAGGATACTCCACATTGATTTGAAGCCTGGTACATAAAAAAAATACAGTTGCCTGTTATGAAGAGATTGTTCATTTTTTGCTGTTTGTTTTTGCTGTATACTTTTTTGTCTGCACAAAAGTTGCAGGTTACAAACCTGCGTTGCGAAAATAAGGTTGATCCCCTGGGAGTTGATGCTGCAAAACCAAGGCTGAGCTGGGAGTTACAGAGTGAACTAAGAAATGTTTTACAAATGGCCTATAGAATTTTGGTAGCAGATGATTCATTGCTGCTGCAAAAAAATACTGGCAACACCTGGGACACTAAGAAAATAAACAGTTCAGCTTCTATCCAGGTTTTATACAACGGAAAAACATTACTGCCAGCAAAAAAATATTTCTGGAAGCTGTTGGTGTGGGATAATAAGGGTAGAGTTTCTTCATGGAGCAAAATTGAAATATGGCAAATGGGTTTGCCGGGAAAGGCCGACTGGAAAAATGCAAAATGGATTGCTTATGAAGAAATAAATGATACTTCAGTCATAGCTCCGCTTGTGCACCAGGGCGGAAAAAAATCATGGGGAGCAAGAAGAAATGTTTTGCCGCTGCTGCGAAAAGATTTTTTGCTAACCAAAGTTGTAAAAAATGCCACCGCTTTTATTTGCGGCCTGGGCCAGTTTGAAATGAGTATTAACGGCAAAAAAACCGGCGATCATTTTTTAGATCCCGGATGGACAAATTACAGCAAACATGCACAGTATGTAACATTTGATATAAGGAAACAACTGCAGCCCGGTAAAAATACCATTGGCATCATGCTTGGCAACGGCTTTTATTATATACCCGGCCAGCGTTACCGCAAAATGACGGGGGCTTATGGCCTGCCCAAAATGATTTTAAGAACCATCATTGAATATACCGACGGAACTGTGGAAGAAATTGTAAGCGACGAAAGCTGGAAAACAATTTCATCTCCTATAATATTTTCAAGTATTTATGGCGGCGAGGATTATGATGCCGGTAAAGAACAGTTGGGTTGGAACACTGCAGGCTTTGATGACAAGGGATGGAGAAATGCAATAGAAACAAATGGCCCTGCCCAACTTGATGCAATGATGCAGGAACCGGTTAAAGTAATGCAACGGTTTTCGGCAAAGTCTGCAACACCACTAAATAAGAATACAACAATGTATGACCTTGGCCAGAATTTTTCTGGCATTCCTTTTATTACTGTTAACGGCAATAAAGGAGATACAGTTAAAATATTTCTGGCTGAATTAATTAATCAGGATGGAACTGCAAACCAAAAAGGCAGCGGAGGCCCCAGTTACTTCACTTATATTTTAAAAGGGAGCGGCGATGAAAGCTGGCAGCCGCAGTTTTGTTATTATGGTTTCAGGTATTTGCAGGTGCAGTGTATTGCTGCAGACAGTTTAAAAACTATGCCGCTTGTAAAAAATATTGAAGGGCTTCACATCCGCAACGCTGCAAAAACGGTTGGCTCTTTTAATTCTTCCAATGAACTTTTTAATAAAACAAACTTACTGATTGACTGGGCAATTAAAAGTAATACGGTAAGTGTTTTTACCGATTGTCCTCACCGGGAAAAACTGGGCTGGCTGGAGGAAACACATTTAATGGGAGCATCGGTGCAATACAATTATGATATTGCAAGCCTTTGCAGAAAAGTTATTAAAGACATGATGAACGCACAGTATGCCGACGGAAAAATTCCGGAGATTGCCCCTGAGTTTACCCAATTTACTACGCCATTTGATGAGTCGCCGGAGTGGGGGAGCGCTGCTGTTATTTTGCCCTGGTATAATTATCAGTGGTATGGCGATATGCAAACTTTAGGCGAAGCATACAATATGATGAAGGGCTATGCAAACTATTTAAAAAATAGAGCAACAGATAATATACTTACCCATGGTTTAGGTGACTGGTATGACATTGGCCCAAAACCTCCCGGCGTATCGCAGTTAACAACAAAGGGTGTAACGGCCACAGCGATTTATTATTACGACCTTACCATTATTTCCGAAGTTGCAAAGCTGCTGGGAAAAAATACAGATGTTACTTTTTACAAAGCGCTATCGGAAGCAGTAAAAAAATCTTTCAATGAAAAATATTTTGATACTAAAACATTTCAATACGCTTCGGCAAGCCAGACTGCCAACGCAATGGCATTGTACATGAACCTGGTGGAAACTAAATATAAAGATTCAGTTGTAGCGAATCTTTTAAAAGACATCCGCAGCCGCAACAATGCTTTAACTGCAGGCGATATTGGTTACCGCTATGTGTTAAGAGCTTTGGAAGATGCCGGAAGAAGTGATGTGATTTTTGACATGAACAGCCGGGATGATGTGCCGGGCTATGGTTACCAGTTAAAGCATGGTGCCACAGCCTTAACAGAAAGCTGGCAGGCTTACGAATCAGTTTCAAATAATCATTTTATGCTGGGGCATTTAATGGAATGGTTTTATGCAGGGCTTACAGGCATTAAACAAACTGCAACATCAGCAGCATATAAAAATATTGAGATTAAACCCGGCCCTGTCGGCGATGTTACTGCCGCTAAAGCTTCCTTCCTTTCGCCCTATGGTTTAATTGTAAGCGATTGGAAAAAGCGGGGAAGTGTTTTTGAATTAAATGTTACCATACCTGCTAATGCAACTGCTGTTGTTTATCTTCCTGCATATAAAACTTCTTTGCTGAAAGAAAGTGGCAAAAGAATAAGCAATATTATATTTAAAGATAACAGGGCAGTTATAAAACTGGGTTCAGGAAGTTATAATTTTGCAGTTCAATCAAAATAAAAAACAATGAAAGCATTGGTTTGTGCAAAGCCGGGTTTGTTTGAATACATAAACAAAACTGCACCTTTACAGGAAACCGGCAATGCAATTCTTAAAATAAAAAGAATTGGTATTTGCGGCACAGACCTTCATGCCTTTGAAGGAACACAGCCTTTCTTTGAATATCCTAGAATACTTGGACATGAACTGGCAGCAGAAATTGCTTCGATAGATACAAATGATATTTATAAAGCTGGCGACAAAGTCACTTTCATTCCTTATTTTAATTGTGGCAACTGCATTGCCTGCAACAACGGGCTTAGCAACTGCTGTGTGAACATGAAAGTTTTTGGGGTGCATATAGATGGCGGTATGTCTGAATTAATATCTGTACCAATACAGTATTTAATCCCCGGAAAAGAGTTGAGTTTTGATGAACTGGCATTGGTGGAGCCATTGGCCATTGGTGCACATGGTGTAAGAAGGGCTGCTGTAAGACCAGGTGAATTTGTGTTGGTTATTGGGGCTGGGCCTATAGGATTGGGAGTGATGGAGTTTGCAAGAATTGCCGGCGCACAGGTTATTGCAATGGATGTAAATGAAAGCCGTTTGAAATTTTGCAGAGAAAAATTACAGGTTGCTCACACAATCAATCCATCTGTTACAGATGCGGTTGAGCAGCTCAAAGCAATCACAAATAATAATATGCCAACTGTTGTTATTGATGCCACCGGAAATCTTAGGGCAATTAATTCAGCCTTTCAGTTTATGGCGCATGGCGCAAGATATGTACTGGTTGGGTTACAAAAAGAAGCCATCTCATTCAGTCATCCTGAGTTTCATAAAAGAGAAGCCTCACTGATGAGCAGCCGCAATGCAACGAAAGAGGATTTTGATCATGTATTGACCTGTATGAAAAATAAATTAGTAGATCCGGCTACCTATATTACTCACCGGGTTGGCTTTGATGAAGTGAAAGATCAGTTCGGCAGTTGGCTTATTCCTGCCAGCGGTGTTATTAAAGCAATGGTATCAATATAGCCACAGTTCATTATTTATTATTTTAAACAAAACAGAATTATGCAATTGAGGCAACTGGGTAAAACAGGCATCAGTGTATCGGCAATAAGTTTGGGCACCTGGCAGGTAGGTGGTAAATGGGGCGATGACTTTAGCCATGCCAATGCAGATAAAATTTTAAACAACGCAATTGACAGCGGCATAAATTTTATAGACACTGCCGATGTGTATGCAGATGGCGAAAGTGAAAAAGCAGTGGGTAGATTGGTCAGCAACCGCAGAGAGAAAATTTATGTAGCTACAAAATGTGGCAGGCAACTGCAGCCGCATGTAAATGAAGCATACCAGGTAAATGTGTTGCGAAAATTTGTGGAAGCCAGCCTGGCCAATATGGGTTTGGAAACGATTGATTTGATTAAACTGCATTGCCCGCCAACTGCCGTGTATTACCGCCCCGAAATTTTTGAACTGTTTGATAAATTAAAGCAGGAAGGAAAAATACAAAACCTGGGAGTAAGTGTGGCGAAAGTTGAAGAAGCATTGAAGGCAATTGAGTATGATAATGTAACAACTGTGCAGATAATTTTCAACATGTTCAGGCAAAGACCGGCTCAATTATTTTTTAATGAAGCAAAGAAAAAAAATGTGGGTATTATTGTAAGGGTGCCGCTTGCAAGTGGTTTGCTTACCGGAAAATTTACAGCCGCTACAAATTTTACAGCGGGCGATCACCGGCAGTTTAACCGCAGCGGCGATGCCTTTGACAAAGGAGAAACTTTTTCGGGAATTGATTTTGAAACCGGGCTTAAGGCAGTGGAGGAATTGAAAAAAATATTTGCCGGCCAGGAAAATCTTGCACCATTGGCTTTAAAATGGATTTTGCAGTTTGATGCAGTGAGTTGTATTATTCCCGGGGCTTCATTTTTAAAGCAGGTAGATTCAAATATCAGTGCATTATCTTTTCCGGAATTTACCGCTGCACAATTATCTGCTGTGCAGCAAGTTTATGAAAAGTATATCAAACCATCTGTTCATCATTTATGGTAAAGAATGAAAAAATTTTGCATCACCATATTTGGATTATTTATTTTGAACGGGCTTTTTGCACAGGTTCGTTCCGTAATAAATTTTAACAACGGCTGGAAATTTTATCTGGGCGATGACAGCACTGCAAAAAATGAAAATTACAACGATGCAGACTGGCGAACACTTGATTTACCGCATGACTGGAGCATAGAAGGGAATTTTTCGAAAAGCCATCCTGCCACAACGCAGGGTGGTGCATTGCCGGGCGGCATTGGCTGGTACAGAAAAATATTTACTGTACCGGCATCGTCAAAAACCAAAAATGTATTTATTGAATTTGACGGGGTGTATCGCAACAGCGAGGTTTGGATAAATGGAAATTATTTGGGTAAACGGCCCAACGGCTACATTTCGTTTCAATATGATCTTTCCTCCTTTTTAAAATTTGAGAATGAAAAAAATGTGATTGCAGTTAAAGTTGATAATTCGCAACAACCAAATTCAAGATGGTACACCGGTAGTGGTATTTACAGGAATGTGAGATTGGTTTCTGTTAATCCTGCTGTTTCAATAAAGCAATGGAGGGCATTTGTAACTGCATCGGAGATTACTAAAGAAGAGGCAACAATAAATATAGTTACAAATTTAACTAGTACCGAAAAAGGCTGGAAATCGTTTTCACTTTTTTTTGACATCTATGATAAAAACAATAAACTGGTTTCGGGCGGAGAAAAAAGATCAAATGGCTCACTCAGGTTTTCTGGTAACAGAGTTCAGCACAGTTATTCCACCAATATATTCAGTCCAAAACTTTGGTCGGTTAATAACCCAAACTTGTACAAGGCAGTTATAAGAGCTGTAAGCAAGGGAAAAATTATTGATAAGTATGAAACCACATTCGGCATCCGCTCCTTCCATTTCGACAGGGAAAAAGGCTTCTTCCTCAACAATCAACCTTTAAAAATTAAAGGAGTTTGCCTGCATCATGACCTTGGCGCATTGGGTGCAGCTTTTAACTACAGGGCTGCAGAAAGGCAATTACAAATTTTAAAAGAAATGGGTTGCAATGCCATCCGTACTGCACATAATCCACCGGCACCTGAATTTTTAGACCTCTGTGATAAGATGGGCTTTTTAGTAATGGACGAAGCATTTGATATATGGCAGAAAAAGAAAAACAAGTTTGATTATTATCTGGATTTTGCAGCGTGGCACAAAAAAGATTTAGAAAATATGATTCTTCGTGACCGCAACCATCCTTCCATTTTTATGTGGAGCATTGGTAACGAAATACGGGAGCAGTTTGATAGTACCGGTATTGCCATTACAAAAGAGCTGGTTGATATTGTAAAAAGATTGGATAATACAAGGCCTGTAACTTCTGCGTTAACAGAAACTGATACCGCTAAGAATTTTATTTATCAATCAAACGCACTGGATGTAATAGGCTGGAATTATAACCAGCAAAACTTTCCTGAATTTTTACAACGGTATCCCGGCAAAATATTCATTGGTGCCGAAACTACTTCTGCATTAGCAACAAGGGGGCATTATGATATGCCATCTGACAGCATCAGGGTGTGGCCGCCCAAAGGGAAAAAGGAAGTCGAAAATATTAATGGCGATTGGACAGTTTCTGCCTACGATAACGTAAAAGCTGGCTGGGGCAGCACACATGAAGAAACCTGGAAGATCATTAAAAAACATGATTTCCTTTCTGGTTTATTTGTTTGGACGGGATTTGATTACCTGGGTGAACCCACACCATATCCCTGGCCTGCAAGAAGTTCTTATTTTGGTATTGTTGACCTGGCCGGTTTCCCCAAGGATGTATATTATATGTATCAAAGCGAATGGACAAGCAAACCTGTGTTGCATATTTTTCCTCATTGGAACCATGAACCTGGTAAAATTATTGATGTATGGGCTTATTATAATAATGCAGATGAAGTAGAATTGTTTTTAAATGGGAAATCTTTAGGTATCAGAAAAAAAATAAATGAAGACTTGCACGTTATGTGGCGGGTGCCTTTTGACCCCGGTACTTTAAAAGCCATCTCCCGGAAAAATGGTAAGACTGTTTTGACCACGGAAATTAAAACAGCCGGTAAGCCTGCCAAAATAGAATTAACAGCCGAGAGGAAAATAATTAAAGCCGATGC
>JANNAM010000207.1:0-1728 GCA_031384415.1 Bacteroidota bacterium | reverse complement strand
TCCTGCGTTGTGGAAGGAAATGTCTCAGGCGGCAAGGCAAAAAATAGTAACATCTTATTCTATAGAAACCTGCAGCAATCAATGGATAGCCTTGTTGCAGGAGCTTTCGGCCAATGCAGGAAAAAGGTCAGCATTAATTCTTCCATCTTTAAAAGAATTAAGAAAGATACACCTCGATGATGAATTTAAAAGGCAGAATAATCCAAGGCCTGCAGATATATTAGTTCCGTTTTACAAAACAAAATATATGCTTGGACGTTTAAAACGAAATTTATTTAAATCCAAATAACTAAACATGCGATCATTGGCGCCCATAGTTTTTTTTGCATACAACCGGCCGGAACATACCCGGCTTGTGTTGGAATCTTTGCGTAACAACCGGCTGGCCGATGAATCAAAACTCTTCATCTATATTGATGGGCCAAAGCCAAATGCAACTGAAGAAACATTGGCAGCCATTGCCGAAGTAAAAAAAGTTGTGCGTGAAAAAAACTGGTGCAAAGAGGTTACGATTGTTGAAGCAACAGAAAATAAGGGATTAATTAAATCGAATGTTGAGGGAGTAACAAAAATGGTAAATGAATTTGGCAGAGTGATAGCCATGGAAGACGATGGCTTGCTTTCTCCCGGATTTTTAACCTACATGAATGATGCGCTTGATTTTTATGAGAACAATCCAAAAGTGATGCATATTGCGGCATTTCGCCGGCCCGAGTTTGATGGGGTGGAAGTAAAAGAATCAACTTATTTCTTTTACCATACCACCACCTGGGGCTGGGCCACCTGGAAACGTGCCTGGGATCATTTTAAACTGGACCCTTTGGCCGTGCATGAAGCTGTAAAGAAAAAAGGAAACATCCACAGGCTGAACATGGATGGTACTTTTGAATTTTTTTGGGGATTGAAAGCCGTTGCCAAAGGAAAACTAAGAAGCTGGAATGCCATCTGGCACTCAACCGTTTTTTTAAATGATGGTATGTGTTTGTATCCGCAAAAATCATTGGTATCAAATATTGGACATGATGGAAGCGGCACCAACTGTGTGCCCGATGACCGGTTTCAAATTGAAAGTGATGCATTGGCTGATTCGATACCGGTTACCGAAATTCCTTTAAAAGAACATGAAGGAATAAAACAGCATTACATAGCGATGCATTCATTTAGCTATAAATTTGTTTTCGCCTTAAAGCATTATCTCCGCTACCTTGTAAGGTATTAAAGTAGCGATAAAAAATCAACTTCAATTGAGTACAGTAAAAAAAGTATTATTTATTTCTTACGATGGCATGACCGATCCGCTTGGCCAAAGCCAGGTAATACCGTATTTACAAGGCTTGAGTAAAGCGGGCTATAAAATATTTTTGATCAGCTGCGAAAAGGGGCAGGTTTATCATCAAAACAAAAATTACATTCAGGATTTACTTGATAAAAGCAATATCAGCTGGATACCGATAAACTACACCAAAAATCCACCCGTTATTTCAACCTTGCTTGATGTTATAAAAATGCGCAGGGCTGCAAAAAAATTACATAAAACTGAAGGGCTCGATATGGTTCATACCCGTGCAGGCGTGCCGGCATTGATCGGTTTATGGATGAAGAAAACAATGGGCGTTAAGTTTTTAAATGATATCCGTGAGTTTTATGCTGATAGCAGGGTAGAAGGAGGAATGTGGAATACAAAAAATCTCATTTACAAAACGGTTTATAATTTCTTTGCAAAGAAAG
>JANNAM010000151.1:0-9082 GCA_031384415.1 Bacteroidota bacterium | reverse complement strand
AGTAATGGTGCTACAACAGCTTCTATTCCTGTTTACTGGGGCGATTACCTCAGGGTGCAAATGGGTAACACAACCCGTCATAACTGGATAGAATTTACCACACCAATAATTATTAAAGGAAAATATAAAGTTTGGGTTTGCTACAGGGCGGCTAAGGGTTCTGGCACGGTAGGTTTACCCGGAGGTTCCAACATGCCGGTGCAGGTAGATTATGATGGAGTTAGTTTGGCAAGGCAATTTAATTTTTGTGAGCAAAGGCCAAATTTATCCGACGGTGAACTGGAAGCTTTGGGCTGGAAAAAATATTCTCCCACTACCACACAAAACATGACAGGTAAATTTTTAGGAATTATTGATGTAACTACAACAGACAGGCATAAAATTACATTTAGATCGCTGCCTGCAGCAGGAACAGGCAATCCTGAAAATTATCTTGACATGATTCATTTTATTCCAATCAACGATAACCAGTATTTACCAAGGTTTAACCGTGACGGAACATTGCAGTATTTCTAAAAAAAGTTTAAAAGAAGCATTAAACAGTACAAAATGTATAATAAGAAAACGATAACAGGATTGGTTTTGTTTTTTACACTGGTATTAACCGGTTGTAACAAATGGAAAGACCATACAAAAATCGGCCAGCAGGATTTAACCCAAAACCTGCTGCAGGCCATTTCATCCAATACCGACCTGAGTAAATTTAAAGAATATGTAACCCTTGCAGGGTTGGATTCTGTTTTGCAGGCTTCAAAAACTTTTACGGTGTGGGCGCCTACCAATGCTGCCCTTGCAACCATCGACCCTGCTGTAGTGGCCGACAAAGCAAAGCTGAGGGATTTTATTATGAATCATATTTCTTATCAGTTGTATTTTATAAGGGATGCTGCTGTTCCGGTACGCATTCAAATGCTGAATGGCAAATACAATAATTTCAGCGCTTCAAAATTTGATGAAGCTTCTTTTATAACAACCGACAGGTATGTAAGCAACGGTGTTTTACATTCTATTGATAAAATGGTACCACCCCTTCAAAACATTTGGGATTTTGTAAACAGCACAACAAGCCTGTATGCTCAAAATGCTTATCTCCTTACTTTGAATTTTTTATCTTTTGACCCCTCTAAAGCAATCATTGACAGTATTAGTGTAATTAATGGCCAGCCGGTTTATCGTCCGGGAACAGGATACGTTCAAAGGAATTTATTTAACGACAGGGTATTCGACTTAAAGAGAGAAGATATGCAATACACCTATTTTGTTATGCAGAACACCAATTTTGTAGTAGAAGCAGATTCTTTAAAAAATTATTTTGTTTCATCTTCCACTGCAGCCACCGACAGTTTAACAAGATGGAATGTTGTTAAGGACCTTGCTTACGATGTACCTTGGTCAACACCTGCTGCAATTCCCCAGCCTCTTACATCAAGATCGGGTGTTACAGTGCCGGTGAATACTGCTTTTGTGGTGGAAGTAAAAAAGATGAGCAATGGGTATGTATATGTTATGAGCAAACTGGATGTACCTACAGTAAATAAATTTTTACCAATAACCTTTCAGGGAGAAAATCCATCAGGTTTTTTATCTGACAGAACAGCTAATACCAATTACAGGGTTCGCCTTAACCCGGTTACAGGAATAAATTTTACAGACATCCTGGTAAGCGGCCACGGGGTTACAACTTATTATTCTTTTTACAGGCAAAGCGAAACGCCTTCTATCAAATACAAGGTATATGTGCTGGGAACAAATGATTTTCAGACCGCCCTTTTCAGCCAGACAATGGTAGGCTGGAATAATGTGTTAGGTATTGCACAGGGTTCATTAACGCATGCTGTTCCATTGTTTTCGGCAGTGGGGGCTTACAATGAAGTTTATTTAGGTGACATAATAAACACACGTTATGGTTCAGTTGACTGGAGGTTAACATCTACTGCAACCAACCCAATTGTGCTGGATTATATGCGGTTAGTACCCGTGCCTTAACAAATTATTTTTTAAAGATTTTTATTTTATTCTTATGATGCTTCATAAAAAATTTCTTACCCTCTGCGGCTTTGTAACTTTTTGCACTTCTGCGAATGCACAAAAAATCAGGACAATTGATACCGAACCAAAGTTTTTGGTAAACGGCTCTGTTGTTAATGCAGGCACCGGAAAACCAATCAGGGGTATAAGACTGACTTATAAAACTTTTGCCGCTTCCTTAACTGACAGTTCAGGTAAATTTTCTATTAAACTTCCGGGTGGCAATGTTATGCTGCTGGCAGAAGGAGATGGTTATCAATCAAAGGAAATTGCTGTAAGGGGGTCAGCTTCTTTAAAAATAGTAATGTATGAAGATGGGTTTTCTTCTTTTTCAGATGAAATAGTGTTGCCCGCCGGCAAGTTAACAAGAACATTAAGCCCCTATGCAGTTGCAGGAGTGCAGGTTACCGACGGATGGAACAGGTATGGCGAAACCCCGGATTCTTATTTGCAGGGAAAAGTTGCCGGGTTAAATGCAATACGCCGCAGTGGCACTCAAAATGCAGGGGCCACACTTTTTTTACGAGGCATTAATTCACTCTATGCAACCAATCAGCCATTAATTATAGTTGACGGTGTAATTTTTAATAACAACAATGCAGGGGGGTCCATCATCTCTAATAATTATACCAACCCTTTGGCAACTATTGATGTAAGGGATATTGATAACATCACAGTTTTGAAAGATGCCTCTTCCATTTATGGAACAAAAGGCGGCAACGGGGCCATTTTAATAACTACTATCAGGGCAAAAGAATTAGGAACAAAAATAGACCTGGCAGTTTATGGCGGATTCAACGCCGCTCCCAAAAATTTACCTGTAATGAAGGCTGCGGACTACAGAATTTATCTTTCAGAAATTTTAAAAACCAAAGGGCTTACCGATGCACAGATTCAGAATGAGCCCTACATGAAAGATGATGTAAATAATCCTTCTTACTATGCTTATCACAACGAAACAGACTGGCAGAAACTGGTGCTTAAAAATTCGGCAACAAAAAATATTTACTTAAAAGTTACCGGTGGCGATAATATTGCAAAGTATGCCATCTCTTTAGGCTTTTTAAAAAATGACGGCATTATAAAAGACAATGACCTGTCAAAATACAATATGCGTTTTAACGGCGACCTTAACCTGAGCCGCCGCATGACAGCTGTTACAAATTTGAGCTTCACTTTTTCTGAACAAAATTTAAGAGATCAGGGTAACGCAGCTAAAACAAATCCTTTATTTCTTTCGCTGGTTAAAGCACCCTTTATGCGTACCAATGAAGTATCTGCATTAGGAATAGAGTCGCCAACTTTAGCCGACAGGGATACGCTTAACATCAGCAACCCACTTGCTATTATTGATAAAGGGCAGGGCCTGAACAAGGCTTACCGTTTTTTGGGTTCTATCGGATTTAATTATGAAATTAACAAGAACTTTGATTTGAATACAACAGTAGGTGTTATCTATAACAAGGTTCGTGAAAACTTTTTTATTCCCAAAAAAGGGGTAACACCCGATTCACTCAGCACAGGCATTGCCTTTAACAGGCTGGGCACCCAGGTTGCCTCATTGTTTTCTATTTATAATGACACCCGTTTAACTTATTCAAACCATTTTACAAAAATTCAATCTTTTACAGCCATAGCAGGCGTAAGATTTTTAAAAGATAAAACCGAGCAGGATTATGGATTGGGTTACAACTCTGCCATTGATGAGCTGATAAGTGTGGGTAATGGCGTTAATAATTTAAGAAGAATCGGTGGCGAAATAGGAGAGTCGAAATGGTTTTGTACATATCTTAATGCTGATTATTCTTATGCAGATAAATTTTTATTGTCTGCCGGATTATCATTTAATGGGTCAAGCCGCTTTGGCAACGAAATTTCAGGCGGCGTTAAAGTAAACTCATCTGTGTATGCTGCTTTGCCTTCGGTAGCTGCTGCATGGTTAATTTCTTCCGAAAAATTTATGGCAGGCAACAAGCTTATTGACTTATTGAAACTGCGTACTTCATTTGGTCTTTCCGGCAATGATGATATTGGTAATTACACAGCAAAGCAAACTTATACATCTCAAAATTTATTGGGTATGCAGGGTTTGGTTAGGGCCGGTATTGCCAATAACCAGCTTCAGTGGGAAGAGGTAAATAAATTTAATGTTGGCATTGATGCTGCAATATTAAAAGAAAGGGTTCAGTTCAGTTTTGATTTTTTTAATAATAAAACAAACAAACTAATTGTTTACGAACCTGCGCCATCGGCAAGCGGCTTCGATTATGTTGTTACCAACAGTGGAGGGTTAAAAACAAACGGAGCAGAACTTTCATTAACAGCAAGGGTATTTAATAAAAAGAATTTTATCTGGGATATGGGAGTTAGTGTTGGCAAATACACATCCTCCGTTACCAAACTTCCTTCACAAAAAATCATTACTTCTTTTGGAGGTGCAACTTATATAACAGAAGTTGGCGGCGAACCCAATTCGTTTTATGGTCACCAGGAAAACGGAGTTTATGTATCTGATGCAGCCGCAGCCGCAGCAGGGCTGTCCATTAAAAAGGCTGATGGGTCTTTAGTTCCATTTAAAGGCGGCGATATGATTTTTTCGGATTTGAACGGTGATAAAATCATTGATGAAAATGACAGGATGAACCTCGGTAGTCCCAACCCCGATTTCTATGGTTCTTTTTATAATAAATTTTCTTACAAAAGATTTTCTCTGAACACAGTCTTTACTTTTTCATCGGGCAACGAAATTTATAATTACACCCGTGCCCAGCTCGAAGGAATGAGCAACGCATACAACCAGACAAATGCCATTTTAAACAGGTGGAAAACAAATGGGCATGTTACCGATATTCCGAAAGCAGCCTGGGGCGATCCAATGGGTAACAGCAGGTTTAGCAACCGGTGGATAGAAGACGGTTCTTACCTGCGGTTGAGAGCAGTAACTCTGTCTTATGATATTAAGATTAAATCGAAGTTTTTTAAATACGGTTCTGTTTATGCAACCGGCAATAATTTATTTACACTCACTGATTACAAAGGATTTGACCCTGAGTTTAGTGCAACCGAAAGCATATTCGGACAGGGAGTTGACAATACACTGGAACCACAGTTCAAATATGTTCAGCTTGGTTTCAGGATAGGTTTATAATAATAATTCAGTTAAATTATTTATACAATGAAATTAAGAACAGTAAAAAAAATCAGCTTCGCTCTAATTGCACCGGTTGTATGCCTCTCATTTATTTCCTGCAAAAAATTACTGGATACAGAACCTAAATCTGCCGTAGGAGTTGCCAATATGTATCGCAATGTTTTTGATGCAGATGCTGCAGTAATTGGTATCTACGGAAAACTGATGAACCTGGCAAAGCCTTATTTACTGCTGAATGAACTCAGGGCTGACTATATGGACATTACCAGTAATGCCGATGTTAACCTGAGGCAGTTAAGTGAACACACTGCAACTGCTAATAATCCCTTTATTGACCCTCAACCATTTTATGAGGTAATTGTTAACTGCAATGATGTCTTATCTAACTTTAAAAAAATGTATGCCCAAAGCAAACTGAAGGAAGTAGAATTTAACCAGCGTTATTCAGATATTGCTTCTATAAGAACATGGGTTTACTTGCAGTTGGGAATTCACTATGGCACTATCCCTTATATAACCAACCCATTGGTTCAGGTAAATGACTTAAAAGACAGCGCTAATTTTCCTAAACTTTCATTGCCTGCGCTAATTGATACGCTTACTGCATTTGCAGAATCGTTACCGCATACTGAAGACTACACAACGGGGACTTCGCTGCTTACAACAGTTGACGGATACAGTACACAAAAATTCTTTATCAATAAAAATATTCTTCTCGGCGATTTGTATTTGTGGCAGGGGCAGTATGATAAAGCTGCCGACCGTTACAAAAGGGTGATGGAAGTATTAGGACCAAGCGGATCGGGTGAACAGTTTTATAATCAATACAGAATTTCAAGTTTTGCCAATTCCAGCATTGGCTATGCAAGAACTTTCGACTTTTCATCGCTGGTGTATACCCCGGGCTGGAGATACCTTTTTGAACGTCCGCAGGTGGATAACGAATTTAACTGGGAAATGATCTGGTCATTACCATTCGACAAAAATTTTGCACCCGATAATCCTTTTATTGATTTGTTTTCTCCCAATGGCGGAAGCTATCTCGTTCAGCCATCGCAGCAGGCAATAGACAACTGGAACAGCCAGACACAGGTGTATGTATTTACTTCTAACACTGCTACAGCCGGAGAAGTTTTAAGAGACAATTTTCCATTAGATTCAAGAGGCCCCTTAACATATAAATATATCAACGGCAAACCTGTAATTATGAAATACCTTTATAATTACTTGGGGTCAAATAATTTGCCCATCAATATTTTCAGCAAACCTGGCAAGTGGTTTTTAGCCCGGGCAGCCACACTTCATTTGCATTACTCTGAAGCGGCCAACCGTGCCGGCAAGTATAAGCTGGCATACGCTTTAGTCAACAAAGGGATTAATTATCATTATGATCCATTCCCCGGTGCCAATCGCATTGGCGATGTAACCAATATTCAGCAAACATATTTACCCTGGCCTTACGATTTTGATGCAAGAGAGGGCGATGGCCCTGCATTTAGAAATACCTGGTACAGGAATATCGGTATAAGAGGAAGGGCTAATTTAAAACCTGTTGCATTGCCTGTAACAGATAGTGTAACCAATGTAGAGAATATGATTTTAGCCGAAGATGGTTTGGAACTGGCTTACGAAGGCGAACGCTGGAGCGATTTACTTCGCATTGCCATTCGCAGAAATGACCCATCTATTTTAGCCGATAAAGTGTATGATAAATTACGCAAATCGGGTTTGTCTGCCGGAGTTGCTTCTGCAGCCCGGACAAAGCTGATGAGCAAAGATTGGTTTCTGCCATTTAAATGGCAATAGCATTATTCAATGTTGAATTCTTTTTCATGATATTAAACACTATAAAAAAAGACAGGGATAACTTACCTGTCTTTTTTTTATTTCAATTAAAAATTGCCAAATGCCTTTTATGTGTAAAATGAAAAAAAATATTTTTTTGGCTTTATTCTTTTCATTATCAATTGCCTGCACTATGGCGCAGCAAAAAGCCAATGATGTTACTGCTCCGCTTCATGCGATGAAACCAAATTATCCTGTGCCATATGGTTCCCCTTCACAAGAAGCGGTTAAAATTTTGCTTGATAAAGTCTTTATTTATTTAGATGCTGTAACACCAGCCCAAATGATTAATAAAGAAACCGGGAATGTTATCGAAGACTTTACTGCATTAGATACAAACAGTACAGTTAAATCCGGCGATTACCGGCTAACAAGTTATGAGTGGGGCGTTACATACAGCGCCATGCTAAGGGCATTTGAAATTACAGGCGATAAAAAATATGCAGACTATGTTAAAACAAGATTTGACTTTTTACAAAAATGGGTGCCCGCTGTTAAAGCAAAATTTGGGGTAGAGTATGTTCAGCGAAAAAAATTTTTGCACCAGCCTATAGATCCCAGGGCGCTGGATGATGCCGGTGCTGTAAGTGCAGCAATGATAAAAGCTACAAGAGCAGGACTCAATAATAACCTGCGGCCATTAATTGATAACTACCTTGATTATGTTTTCCGCAAAGAATACCGGTTAAAAGATGGCACACTGGCCCGTAACAGACCGCAAAAAAATACGCTTTGGTTAGATGATTTATACATGGGAGTTCCTGCATTGGCACAAATGGGAAAATTAACAGGTGATAAAAAATATTTTGATGATGCTGTTTTTCAAATAAAGCAATTTACAAACCGGATGTTTAATAAAGAGAAGGGTTTGTATATGCATGGCTGGGTGGAAGGTATGGACCCACATCCTGAAATAAGATGGGCAAGGGCAAATGGCTGGGCATTGATGGCTAAAGCGGAGCTGCTGGATGTGTTGCCCGAAAATCATCCCGGAAGAAATTTTGTGATGCAGCAGTTTAAGGCTCATGCAAAAGGATTGGCAGCATACCAAAGCGGCACGGGCTTCTGGCACCAGTTGCTCGACAGGGAAGATTCTTATCTGGAAACTTCGGCCACCGCCATTTATGCTTATTGTATTGCCCACGCATGCAACAAAGGCTGGCTCGATCCGATGGCTTACGGGCCCATGAGCATATTGGCATGGAACGCTGTAAGTACCAAAGTAAATGAACATGGACAGGTAGAAGGAACCTGCGTAGGCACGGGGATGGCTTTTGACCCCGCATTTTATTATTACCGCCCGGTGAATGTTTTTGCAGCGCATGGTTATGGTCCGGTTTTGCTGGCAGGCTCAGAAATAATTCAGTTGCTGAATAATTATAGTTTTGAAATGAATGACAGTGCTTTGCAGTTGAAGGAGAAGAAATAAAGAGTTGAAAGTTGAAAGTTGAAAGTTGAAAAAAAATGCAAACCAATAAAATTAGTATAGAAAAACAAATCTTAGATAAGGAGTTTTCAATTAAAACAAGCAGCATGAAATTGAGGGTATTATTTTTTTACTTTTTACTTTTTACCTTACCGGGGTATGCACAGAAAAGAATGACGGTGTTTGCTGATAAAACTATTGCGGCAGTTCCTGCCACCATGTGGGGTGTTTTTTTTGAAGACATTAATCTTGGAGCGGATGGTGGCATTTATGCAGAACTGGTGAAAAACCGTTCTTTTGAATTCTTTAAGCCTATGATGGGATGGAGTGTAAAGCAACCACTCAGAGAGAAAGATCCAGCGGCTGCATTAACCAGCCCCGTATTAGTTGTGAACCGGAAGGAAGAAAATACAGCAAACCCAAGATACATAAGCGTTACAGTTGCCAATACAGCAAAAGGAAATCTAGGTTTAACAAACGAAGGTTTCCGTGGTATGGGTATTAAAAAAGGCTTGCGGTATGATTTTTCAGTGATGTATCACCAGGCTACTCCAGGTGTAAAAATGCATGTGGAACTGGTTGACAGCACCGGTAAATCTTTAGGGGGTACAACTGTTACACCAAATGAAACA
>JANNAM010000023.1:0-25592 GCA_031384415.1 Bacteroidota bacterium | reverse complement strand
TTTTTTTTTTATAATAATTGTATGTTTTTCCATGAAGAGAATCTCTTTGTGTCCAGCCTTCATCTTCGGGACAAATACTCCAGCTTTCTACAACGCCCCACTGGCTGTAAGTGCCCCAGTGCATGAGTAAACCAAATTTCCAATCCTGCCACTGGGATAATTTTTTTATTACCAGCGAATCGGTGGGAGGGATGTAATGCTGTTGTGCTTTTAATGAATTAAAAATTAAGAATGAAAGATTAAGAATGAGTGATGCTATGAGGAGTATTTTTTTCATCTATCTGATTTTCTGTCTGAACGGGGCTTTGGGTTGATTAAAAAGATTAGAAGTATTGTAATGATTGAACATCCTTTTAATCCTCACCATCCACCTAAATCTCCGTTCAGACAATTTATTATTCTACTTCAATCTCATCCACAAACAACCATGCCGGATTGCCAGCACCGGGGTTACCGGATGGAATAGTACCAAAATTTTTTGCAACCACTTTTATATACCTGCATTTTTGTTTGCTTTCTATTGTGATTGTTTTTGCACCTTTTTCTTTTATAGGGTCAATTGTTTTAATTTCTTTTGGGAAGTTTTTCAATTGATCGGCTGTGTAATCTGCATCGGGGATATAAGTTATTTCCACTTGCGAAGGCAAATAAATCCAGCTTCCGTTCTGGTCAAGTACATGTAGCGTTATTTTATTGATGTTAGTTTCTGTTTTTAAATCTATCATGGCATCCATATCTTTTCCAAGAAAACCAAGGAACTCAGATGACTTTGCCAAACCTTTTTCGTTTTGTACTCCATTAACCAGGGTAAAAGCACCATCGCCAGGATAGCTTTTGTTGGGTTCGTTTGCAAGGGTTATTTTTTTGCCGGTGGCTTTGTTGAAGGAAAATGTTTGCATTATCAAGGGAGTTTCAATACCTCGTTTAATCAAAGTATAACCATAGTTATCTGTGCAAAGAATTCTCTTTGTATACGGTAATGCATAAAAACCGATTATTGTATTGGAATCAGGAATTTTACCAAACTGTTTAATTAGACAATCACTTTTGAGGTTGGCATAATCATGAAATAAAATACTATCCTTGTTAGACTTGCTTTCAATTTTCCAGTAAACACCATTAAAGTCCTCTGTTGTTAACACCGTCGCCTTCAAATCATAATACGCCTTACTGTAATTAATCTTTTCCTTATTCAGTCTCTCAAAAATTACCGGCAACCTTCTTTCATAATCAGCCCAGTTGCGTTTTTCTTTGGGGCTCCATAATACTTCACATAATGCAGTCATCCGTGGAAAGATCATGTACTCAACTTTTGCAGGGTTCTTCATGTATTCAGTCCACACATTGCCCTGTGCTCCTAACACATGCTTTGCCTGTGCTGCATTTAATATGGCTGGCACTGGCTCGTAACTGTACACAGTTTCTAAAGGCAGATAGCCGCCAATGGTTACGCTGTCTTCATTTTTGGTTTGGCTATGGTCTAAATAACAATAAGTACCCGGCGTCATTATAACATCATGGTTTTGCTGTGCTGCTGCAATGCCGCCTTCTTCGCCACGCCAGCTCATTACTGTTGCATTGGGAGCAAGGCCACCTTCCAGTATTTCATCCCAGCCAATTATATTTCTGCCTTTGCTGTTCAGGTATTTTTCTATCCTGCTGATGAAATAACTCTGCAAAGCATGTTCATCTTTCAGCTTTTCATTCTTAATTCTTAGCTGGCATTGCGGACAGGTTTTCCATCTTTCTTTGGGACATTCATCGCCACCAATGTGAATGTATTTTGAAGGAAACAATTGCATCACTTCATCCAGCACATTTTGCAAAAAAGTAAATGTGCTGTCATTGCCGGCGCAATACACATCATCCAATACACCCCATGTGTCCATTACTTTATACGGCCCTTTGGTGCAACCGAGAAATGGATAACTTGCCAGTGCTGCGGTACTATGTCCCGGCATTTCTATTTCAGGAATTACAGTAATATTTCTTTCATCAGCATACTTTACTATTTCTTTTACTTCTTTCTGCGTATAAAAGCCGCAATACTTTATGCTGTCGTATTTTTTGCTGCCATACCTGCCTATTAAAGTTCTGTCCCTGCAACCACCTACCTGTGTAAGCAGCGGGTATTTTTTTATCTCAATGCGCCAGCCCTGGTCTTCGGTTAAATGCCAATGGAAAGTATTGTATTTGTAAGTGGCGAGATAATCAATGTATTTTTTTACAAAAGAAACGGGGAAATAATGCCGGCCAACATCGAGGTGCATACCACGGTACTGAAATCGAGGCCAGTCTTTTATAGTGCAATTGGGAATTACAATTTGCTTTTTTGCATTTACCGAGATCATTTGCTTTAGCGTCTCAAATGCATAAAATTTTCCCAGGGAATTTCCTTTGATGTAAATTTTATTTCCTGTTACTTCTATTTCATAATAATCTTTCCCTTTGCCTTTGACCGGGCCGGTAAAAAATATTTCAGTTGGCAAACCATAGCTATGTGTATCTCCGTCAACAAACTTGGTTAAGCCAAAATTCTTTTTTAAATAATTTTTAAAAGGCCCGGTTCCATCATTGTCACTATCAGATTCGTCATAATCAACAAGGATAAAGCCAATAGGTTGTTTTATTGTTGAAAAGCCCTTACCCATTTTTACCTCTGCAGGCATTGGCGTAATATTCAACTGCGAAAAACAAACATTTCCGATAAACAATAATCCTGCAAGAAAATATTTTCTCATATACTTATCTTAAAATGGGTAATTCAATCCTGCTAACATTTACTGCATCATGATAGATCTTTATCGTTGCTTTTTGAAAATCACTTTCAATGCAGTTATAGATGTCAACAAACTTTTGTGGGTTTCGGTCGGCTAATGGAAACCAGCTGCTTTGTATCTGTATCATCAGCTTGTGGCCTTTCTTAAAAGTATGTGCCACATCAGGCAAAGTATATTTTACCTGTGTAATTTTACCGGACACAAATGCTTCGGGCTTTTCCCCACCGGGTCCTGCGGAAAAGCTATTACGGAATTTGCCCCTCATTATTTCGCCACGAACCAGCATTTGATAACCGCCCATTGGATAATCCATGCCATTCCCTTTTCCAAAAACGGCTTCATCATACTTAAACTCATCCGGAAAAATATCAATCAGTTTTACAACAAAGTCTGCATCTGTGGTAGAAATACTGGTCATTAAATCTGCCACTACAGGGCCGGCCAATGTCAAATCTTCTTCCAGTGCATCAGTACTAAATGTAAGTACATCTGCACGGCGGCTGGCAAAGCGCTGGTCATCTGTCATGTATTCTCTTGTTCTTTCTAAATGCACATCTTCGGTGTAGGGCACTGGGTGTGCAGGGTCGCTGATGTATTCAGTAAAACTATTTGACTTGCCTGGCCTGTTCCATGAAAGCATCCCATTTTCTCCCAGGTAAATTTCCCGTGCATTCAAATTTTTTGGAGGCCATTGCTCTAATCTTCTCCATTTATTTTCGCCCGAGAAAAAAATAGTTGCTTCTGCAATATCATACACTGTGCCTTTTAGTTTTAAATAAAAATTGAAAAAAGGGATTTCAATATTTTTCTGGTAATACTCACTTGTTTTACTGCCAAACCGGATATTGCCTAAATAACTGCCATCGCCACGGCCGCCCCATGCGCCATGAAACCAGGGCCCCATTACCAGCCTGTTATCGGTGTTTTTGCTTTTTTCTTCAATCGCTTTATATAAACTCCATGCACCAAAACAATCTTCTGCATCATACAAACCGCCAACAACAAGCATAGCAGGTTTTACATTGGTTACAAAATTCCTGGGGTTTCTTGCTTTCCACCATTCATCATAAATGGGATGGTTCATTAAATCTTTCCAAAAAGCAATGCTGTCTCCCATTAGTTTACTAAAGTTTTTTAAAGGCCCTGTTCTTAAATAAAAATTATAATTATCCTGCGAAGGAAATTTAAAACCATCGCCACCGGTTGTTGTGGGTTTTGGCCTTGGCTTACCAAAGCCACTGTAAAAATCAAATGCATCCATTAAAAAAAATGCACCGCTGTGATGAAAATCGTCTCCCTGGAACCAGTCGGTAACCGGCGCCTGCGGGCTTACAGCTTTTAAAGCCGGATGACCACTTAATGCAGCCATGGTAGAATAAAAACCGGGATAAGAAATGCCAAACACACCCACCCGTTTACTATTGCCCGGAATATTATTTATCATCCAGTCAATAGCATCGTATGTATCGCTTGCTTCATCAAACTCAGTGCCTTTTTTATTTGGGTTAAAAGGGCGGATGTCCATATAGTCACCTTCGCTCATCCATCTGCCTCTTACATCCTGTATTGATATGATGTAGCCTTCTTTTAAATAATTGAGCCAGTAAGATTCATATAATTGGTTGTTAAATTTATCTTCTCCATAAGGCGAGCAGGTATAGGGTGTTCGTTTAAAAAGTATAGGATGCTTTTGTGAAGAATCTTTTGGTATGTAAAAAGCGGTGAATAATTTTTTACCATCTCTCATTGGTATCATTCTTTCTATCTTGTAATAGTTCTCTCTAACCCATATTGAATCGGGGTTTTGTGCTGCAAGATTAAAAAATGAGAAAGCGGAAAGGAATATCAAAAAATATTTTTTCATTTTGTAATTAATTGAGTGTTAAATTTAGTGAAACAATATTGTTTGCCATGGATACAAATGAAGAAATCATAAATAAATTTTATGCAGCTTTTCAGCAGTTGGATTACGCAACAATGAACAGTTGCTACAGCGATGACATAGTTTTTTTTGATCCTGTGTTTGGCTTGCTGAGGGGCGAGCAGGCAAAAGCCATGTGGGAAATGCTTTGTAAAAATGCTAAAGACTTTTCGCTTACGTTTGGCAACATTATTAAATTGGATGCTGAATACAGCACCTGCGACTGGGTGGCTACATACACTTTTAGCAAAACAGGAAGAAAGGTTGTTAACAGCATAAGAGCAAACATGCGCTTTGCCGATGGAAAAATTGTTGAGCATAGTGATGCATTTAGTTTGCATAAATGGAGCAAACAGGCTTTGGGTTTTAGTGGATGGCTGCTTGGCTGGAACCGTTTTTTTCAGAATAAAATTAAAAACGGGGCAAAAAGAAATTTGCTGAAGTTTATGCAAAAAGATAGAAACACGGATTAAACTGATAAGACTGATTTACACTGATAAGTGCCGACTTGTAAAATCAGTTTTATCAGTGTTCTGTTAAAAGCGTTGCTTGCAATTGATGAAAACTGTTTGTATATTTCTCAATTATATTTTTAACCAAAACAATCATGTCATGGGAAACTTATTTGATTACATTAACTGGGTTGCAGTATTCGTTGCAGCCCTTGCTTATTTTATGCTGGGTGCTTTATGGTATTCCAAAGTTTTATTTGCCAAACGCTGGATTAGTGATTTAAAAATAGATGTGAACAACCCCGATGCAAAAAAAGGAATGGGGATAATGTTTGGCGGATCATTTGTGCTGATGTTTGTGCAAAGCCTGGCTATTGCTATACTTGCCGAGCGGCTTGGCATACGTGGCGCAGGCTGGATGAGTGGCGTAAAATTAGGTGCATTAACCGGTTGCTGTTTTTGTGCGGCTACCATTGGCGTTAATTATCTCTACGAAAAAAAACCTTGCAGCCTTTTTTTGATTAATGCCGGCTATGCAATTGCAGGAAATATTATTGCTGCTGTAATTATTTGTATGTGGCAATAGTTCATGGTTCGTGGCTGATGGTTCATGCGGTAAACCGGAATAAATTTTTGTCCATGAACTATGAACCATCAGCTATAACTAATCTACCTTGGTAACTTTTACCACATTGGTTGGCAAATGCAATTCTACCGGTGTACTTCCGGTGTTTATTACAATATCCCCTGCTTTGATGAACCCACGTTCTTTCAAAATATTTATCTGGTCTGTAATAATATCATCAAGGCTTTCTTCTTCGGCATAGTACATTGCCCTTACACCCCAGCTTAAACTTAACTGGTTTATCAGGCTTCTTTCTTTACTAAAAATATACAGCGGCGATTTGGGCCGGTAGCTGCTCAGCATAAAAGCGGTGTAACCACTTTGTGTCATGCCTACCAATGCAGTTGCATCTGTATCCTGTGCCAGTTTGCAGGCAGTGTAACAAATGGCATCGCTTAAAAAACTGGGTGAATGTTTTTGTGGTGCCAGAATATCTTCTTTATTGTAATCATACACTGTGTTCTCCACTTCAAAAATTATTTTGCTCATTGTTTCCACCACTAACACCGGGTAATGGCCTGTTGCAGTTTCGCCGCTTAGCATTACAGCATCGGCGCCTTCCAGCACAGCATTGGCAACATCGGTTACCTCACTGCGGTTGGGTTTGGTTCTGTCAATCATGCTTTCCATCATTTGTGTGGCCACAATAACGGGTTTTGCCCGGTGCATACATTTGCGGATGATGCTGTTTTGAATGATAGGAACTTTTTCTATCGGCACTTCCACACCCAAATCGCCACGGGCAATCATAATGGCATCGCTTTCAATAATGATGTCACGGATATTGTGCAGTGCTTCGGGCATTTCAATTTTTGCAATTACTTTTATTTTGCTTTTTCTGTAAGCTATCCTTTTCTTTAAATCAATAATGTCGTTTGCTTTACGCACAAAAGAAAGCGCCAGCCAGTCAAGGTTTTGTGTAATGATAAAATCCAGGTCGGCAAGATCTTTCTCGGTAAGTGATGGCATGGTTAATTCAGAGTCTGGAAGATTAACTCCTTTCTTGGGTAATAAAATGCCGCCCAATGTTACACTAACAAGAATTTCTTTTTCATTCAAAATCTTTTTCACTTTCAGTTCCATCTTTCCGTCATCCAGAAAAACACGTTCGCCAACCTGCACATCTTTTGTAAGCATCGGGTACGATACATAAAGCTTAGTTTTTGTGCCAATCATTTTTTCGGTGGTGAAAATAATTTCGTCGCCTTCTGTTAGTTCAATTTTTCCGCCTTCCAAGTCACCCACTCTTAGTTTTGGTCCCTGCAAATCGCCGAGGATGGCAATATTAAAAGGCTCCCTTTTATTTATCTGTCTTATAAATTCAATGATGGGCAGTTTGTCTTCGTAAGTGCCATGTGAAAAATTTAACCGGAAAACATTTACGCCGGCTTTTACAAGTGCCAGCAGTTTATCGTAAGTATCGCAGGAAGGCCCTACAGTTGCAACTATCTTTGTTCTTTTTTGTGAATGTGCTATACCTGCTTCTTTATCCATATCACTGTGCAGGTACTTGCTTATATGTTTGCTCATTTACTTTTTCTTTGTTTAATTAATTCTAAATGTAAGCTGTGTAACTTTTAGGTAGATAATATTTTCACAATCTTCAGCCACTCATCGCTGATGCGTTGTTTCTTTTTTACAGCTTCACTTAATGGGGTATAATGAATTTTATTGTTAACTATTCCTACAAATACATTGAATTTATCTGTAACCAAACATTCCACTGCATGATAGCCCATGCGGCTGGCCAAAATCCTGTCCATGCAGCTTGGGCTGCCGCCTCTTTGTATATGACCTAAAATACATACCCTTACTTCCTGCTGCGGCAAACGTTCCTTTATTACTTTTGCTACATGGTTGGCGCCGCCAAACTCATCGCCTTCGGCCACTACAATTAAGTTTACCAGTTTATGCCTTCTTTCTTTTTCGGCCAGTTGTGTAATAATTTCGTTTATCACCGTTTTTCTTTCGGGTATCAAAATGTTTTCGGCGCCGGTAGCAATGCCGCTGTGCAAGGCAATGTAACCTGCATCCCGGCCCATTACTTCAATGATAAATAAACGGTCGTGTGCATCGGCAGTGTCACGAATTTTATCAATTGCTTCCACAGCGGTGTTAACTGCTGTGTCGAAACCAATCGTAAAATCGGTGCCGGCAATATCTTTATCAATAGTGCCTGCCAGTCCAATGCAGGGAATATCAAATTCGCTGCTGAAAATCTGTGCACCCCTGAAACTTCCGTCGCCACCAATTATTACAAGGCCATTGATACCATGTTTTTTTAAATTTTCATAGGCTTTCTTTCTGCCTTCGTATTCAAAAAACTCTTTGCACCGTGATGTTTTTAAAATGGTGCCGCCACGTTGTATTATATTGGCAACACTTTTACTTTCCATTTTAATAATTTCATTTTCCACCATACCGGTGTAACCCCTCATTATGCCAAATACTTCAAGCCCATGATAAATTCCCGAACGCACCACTGCACGGATGCAGGCATTCATTCCGGGGCTGTCGCCACCCGAACTTAATACTCCAATCTTTGTTACTTTTTTTTCCATCGGCTAAAGATAAGATAAACACGTTAATTTAACAGTTGTCGAAATTACACTTAACGCAATCAAGAATATTTTTAACTTGTATTGCAGATATTTTTTTAACTTGAAAAAAAATAATTTAAGATGTACACAAAAAAATTAATAACAGTTTTTACCTTACTGTTTTTTGTTTCAGCAGCGTTTTCACAATTAAAATACCCCGAAACAAAAAAGGTAACCCAAACTGATGAATATTTCGGCACAAAAGTAGAAGACCCTTATCGCTGGTTGGAGGATGATAAGAGCGATGAAACCAAAGAATGGGTGATGGCACAAAATAAAGTTACACAGGCTTATCTTGAGCAAATTCCTTATCGTAAGAAATTTCAGGATGCCATTGAAAAAGTATTTAACTATCCTAAATACACTGCACCATTCCGCAAAGGCGAATGGTATTATTTTTATAAAAATGACGGGTTGCAGAATCAAAGTGTATTATACCGCCAGAAAGGATTAAATGGAAACCCTGAAATGATAATTGATCCAAATAAATTAAGTCCGGACGGAACAACACGGTTGCAATTATTCAGTTTAAACAAGGATGGAAAATATGCAGTAGTTGGATTGAGCCAGGGCGGAAGCGACTGGCAAACTTATTATGTACGTGACATGACTACTGGTAAAAATCTGGCGGATGAATTAAGCTGGGTAAAAATAAGTGGCGCTGCCTGGGCTGGCAATGGTTTTTATTACAGCCGTTATCCTGCTCCCGAAAAAGGTGCAAGCGGATTAAGTGCAAAAAATGAAAACCACATGGTGTATTATCACAAAGTTGGTACTTCACAAAGCGAAGATGTATTGATTTATGAAGACAAAGCAAACCCACAACGTTTTCATACTACAGGAACCAGCGAAGATGAACGTTTTCTGTTTTTAAGCATCAGCGACAGGGGAAAGGGTTTTGATGGTAATGCTATTTCATTTATGGATTTAAAAGCAGGCGATAAAAATTTTAAACCATTGGTTAAAGACATCAGCAATGATGATTACAATGTGATAGAAAACACAGACACTAAATTTTTATTAAAAACAAGTGCTGGCGCACCCAATGGTAAAGTAATTGCTGTTGATATAAAAAATCCTGATTTATCAAAAGCTGTTGTGGTGATACCGGAAAAACCTGAACCATTAAAAGGCGTATCAACAGCTGGTGGTAAATTGTTTGCCGATTATTTAAAAGATGTAAGCAGCCGCACTTATGTGTACGACTTGAAAGGTAAATTTATCAGGGAAGTAAAATATCCGGGTATTGGAAATGGCGGCGGGCTTGGCGGCGACAAAGATGATAAGTATGCTTTTTATGTTTTCACTTCTTTTACTTTTCCTCCTACCATCTACAAATATGAAATAGCAACCGGTAAAAGTGAAGTGTTTCGCAAACCGGAAGTAAGTTTTAACCCGGCAGATTATGAAACAAAACAGATTTTTTATCCATCAAAAGACGGAACTAAAATTCCTATGTTCATTGTTTACAAAAAAGGAGTGAAGCTGGATGGAAATAATGTAACATTATTATATGCTTATGGCGGATTTAATATTACCCAGCAGCCCGGCTTCAGCGCCACACTGCTTCCTTTTTTAAATGCAGGCGGGGTGTATGCCCTGGCTAACATACGTGGCGGCGGCGAGTATGGCGAAAAATGGCACCAGGCAGGTATGATGTTTAAAAAGCAAAATGTGTTTGATGATTTTATTGCCGCCGGCGAATATTTAATTGCTAAAAAATATACTTCCAAAAAACGCCTTGCAATCAGGGGCGGAAGCAATGGAGGTTTATTGGTGGGTGCTGTTATAAACCAGCGCCCCGATCTTTTCAGGGTTGCCATTCCGCAGGTGGGTGTGATGGACATGTTGCGGTTTCATAAATTCACTATCGGGTGGAACTGGATTGCGGATTATGGAAGCAGCGAAAAAGATGAAGCCGGTTTTAAAAATTTGTATGCTTATTCTCCTTTGCATAATATAAAAACAGGATTGAGTTATCCGGCAACATTAGTTACCACTGCCGACCATGATGACAGAGTAGTGCCTGCACATTCTTTTAAATACATTGCTACCCTGCAGGAAAAATATAAGGGAACAAACCCGGTTCTTATCCGCATTGATACCAACAGCGGCCATGGAGCAAGCAACACAAAAAAGAATATTGAAACCATTGCGGATATTTATTCTTTCATCTTTTATAATATGGGTGCCGAACCAAAGTTGTGAGTTTGTTAAAATAACCTGATACCCATTGGTACGGATAATAAAAGGAATGTAATGCTGTTATTTTTGAAATAAAAAATAATATGCGTTGCATCCTTTCTTTTTTGCTGTTGCCTTTTGCAGGCATAACAAATGCACAACAGGGGAATGAGTTTAAGATTTTTGCTTTTCCCATTACAGAGTATGTTGTAAATGCAGGCGACAGTATAATAGTTGTACAGATTATTCCCGGCGATGGTATTGAAATTCCAAAAGATAAAATGGGATTGATACGTTCGGTGAGAACAGAAACAGATACAAGTATAATACTAGGGCAGGGGCGATGCAGTTTGATAAAAGGTGATTATTATTATTATGGGATAAAGCAAGCAAAAGGAAGCAGGTTGCCCAAAGCAGGCGATTTGCTGTACACTTTTATACAAGCCCCTGATCTTTACGAAGGGTTATTGTATGCGGTGGCTAAACACAGCATTACACTCAGGAAAGTAAGGGAAGGTGATTTTTATAACATGAACGATATTTTGTGGATGGATGAAGCAAAAGAAAAAACATTGATTGATTCTTTGGTTGCAGATATTCATTACACCGGCAAAGCAATGTATATTCAAAATGATAAGCAGGACCAGGTTGTTAAAGGCGGCAGGTTTGGCGGAAAAAAATTATTTGCAACAATGGAAATAATCACTGCAAAAGATGTTGCCGACTTTTTAAAGTATGTGGCTGCCAAACCAAGAATATATGGTGGCGACAACTGGAAAATTTCTGAAATTTTTGCTACATGGATGATCAGCAAAACTCCCACAGTAATAGAGTAGTTTTGGCAAATGAAAATTTTTATTACAGGGGCAAATGGTTTTTTAAGCCAGTATATTACAGATTGTTTACTGAAAGAAACAGAGCATGAAATAATTGCAACTGGTGCAGGAAAAAACCGTATGGCATTTGAAGAAAGTAACAGGTTGAAATATTTTCCATTGGATATTACAGATGCTGCAGCAGTAAATAATTTTCTTTTCCAACAAAAACCTTCAGTTGTTATTCATGCTGCGGCCAAATCGCAGCCCGATTACTGCGAACTGAATAAAGCTGATTGCTGGAACAGCAACGTAACTGCTACCAGGTTTTTGATTGATGCCTGCAAAAGTTTTAACCCCTATTTTATTTTTATCAGCACCGATTTTGTTTTTGATGGCAGCAAAGGAATGTATAGTGAAGATGATGCAGTTGGCGCTGTTAATTATTACGGCAGCACAAAAATTACTGCCGAAAAAGCTGTTATGGAAAGTGGATTAAATTATGCTGTTGCAAGAACCTGTCTTTGTTATGGCCCGTCTTTGCAGCCGGCAGGAAGGAATTTTTTTAAATGGGTTATTGAAAATGTAAATGCCGGTAAAATGATACAGGTTTATAATGACCAGCTCCGTACAGCAACTTATGCCGGTGATTTTGCAAAAGGAATTTTGTTGCTGATAAAAAAACAAGCGAAAGGCATTTATCATATTTCGGGCAAAGAGGTTTTAACGCCTTATAATATGGCAATTGAAATTGCCAGATACTTTTCTTTGGATAAAACATTTATCAAAGAAGCAACTGCGGCTGATTTTACAGAAGCAGCAATCAGGCCTTTAAAAACCGGGTTTAATATTGATAAAGCAAAAAATGAATTGGGATTTGCTCCATTAAGCTTTAATGAAGCATTGGCTTATTGCAAAAAATGATTGGCACGCAAATGAAGCAACATTAACCGGCGGGCTTTTTCCAGTTGCGTTTTTTTATAAACCTTTCCACTTAGTTGCATGGTTGCTTCCCATGCAGCGTTTGCTTTGCCCGCTGTAAAAAGATCCATCGAAAGGTTCATCGAAAGCCAGGGTGCCCTGCCTTCTAAACATTGTGAGTCGTCCTGGGCAATAAAAAGCAGGTGTTTATAGTCAGTAGATTTTATATTGTTCATTTTCTCTTTTACAACAGCTTCATTTGTTTCATCATTATTAATAAATAAATAATCATTTGCTATGCCCCTGCTGTTTAAATCGTCCTGCAATAATGAAACAGTGCCTTCAATAAACTGCCTTGCCATCACATCGCCTGCGCCAACAATAAGAATAGAATGAACAGCGCCGCTGTTGTTGCCGGTTGCCGACAATTGTGTTAATTCAACTTCGTTGTATAAATTTTTTGAAGAGCCGCAGGAGAGGAGCAATAAAACAGGTAATATGAAAACCGTACTTTTCATTCATACAAGTTACCTTTTTCTTATTGCAAATGCAAACTCAGTTTTGAAGAAACCGTTTACATTCTTTCGGGAACTTTTATACCCAGCAACTGCATACCGCTTTTTAAAACATTCGCCGTCATTGTGGCCAGTTGCAACCGCAGTTGTTTCTTTTCTGCTGTTTCTGCATTGGCAATGCTGTGTTCGGTATAAAACGAGTTGAATATTTTGGCTAAATTAAAAACAAAGTTTGCAATTTCAGAAGGGTTGTGTTCTGCCGCTGCTTTTTCCAGCACCGATGAAAATTGTTCAATTGTAACGATAACATCTTTCTCAAGTGGCAGCAAAGTACCGGCTTGCAATTTTTCTTGTCTGGTTCCGCCCAGTTTTCTAAGTATGCTTTTTATCCTTGCATGTGTGTATTGCACAAACGGCCCTGTAAACCCATGAAAGTCTATTGACTCTTCGGGATTAAAAACCATTTTCTTTTTTGGGTCAACTCTTAATAAATAAAATTTCATTGCCCCCAGGCCAATCGTATCGTAGAGTTCTTTCAATTCTTCTGCAGTAAAATCTTTTACCTTGCCAAGTTCCTCAGTATGTTTCTGAGCTGTAGCCAGCATTTCATCCACCATATCATCGGCATCCACCACAGTTCCTTCACGGCTTTTCATTTTACCGGTTGGCAATTCTACCATGCCATAACTTAAATGAAAAATATTTGCTGCATTGGGCAGGCCAAGTTTTTCTGCAATAAGTTTCAAAACTTTCATGTGGTAGTTCTGCTCATCGCCAATTACATAAATGCTCTGGTCAATTTTATATTCGTTGTATTTATCCTGCGCCAGGCCAATATCCTGTGTGATGTAAACCGAAGTGCCATCTTTACGCTGCACAATTTTTTTATCAAGCCCGTCGTTGGTTAAATCAATCCAAACGCTGTTGTCTTCTTCTTTATTGAAAATGCCTTTTGCCAAACCTTCCTCTACGGTTCTCTTACCCAGTAAATAAGTATTACTTTCATAATAAGTCACGTCAAAATCGCTGCCAATTCTTTTATAAGTAATGTCAAAACCTGCATATACCCAACTGTTCATTGTCTTCCACAATTCAATTATTTCCGGTTTGCCTGCTTCCCAATCCAGCAACATTTCTTTGGCGGCTTTCATTATCGGCGCTTCTTTCTCTGCTTCTTCCTTATTAACTCCCTTGCCAATCAACGCTTCAACCTGCAACTTATATTCATCATTAAACTTCACATAATATTCTCCCACAAAATGGTCGCCTTTTGTGTTGGTGGTTTGTGGCGTAGCGCCGTTGGCAAACAGTTGCCATGCAATCATGCTCTTGCAAATATGAATGCCCCGGTCGTTAACGATACAGCTTTTAATTACTTCGTAGCCATTGGCTTTTAATATTTCAGCCACACTCCATCCTAAAAAATTATTTCTTAAATGGCCCAGGTGCAAAGGTTTGTTGGTGTTGGGCGAAGAATATTCCACCATCACCTTTTTACCGTTCATTACTTTTTTGCCAAAACAAACATCATTGTAATTTTTTTGCAGTAATGCAAACCAATAAGCATCAGCAACAGTTAAGTTTAAAAATCCCTTTATAATATGATAGCCCGAAAAAAGCTGCGGATAATTTTTAATCAAATGTTCTCCCAACTGGTTGCCCAAAAAATCTGGTGAAAGTTTCAGTGTTTTGATAAGAGAAAACATCACTACAGTATAATCACCTTCAAACTCCTGCTTGATTTGGTTTACCTGGAAATCTTTTTCGGTAAAGGGCTGGTTGAATAAAGAAGCTAAACTCTCTTTTACGCTTTGCTGTATTTCTTTTACGATTGACATGCAGCAAAAATAACTTTAGTTAGCTTAATAAAAAAACCACCCGCCAGCGGCGGGTGGTTTCCCTTTTTACAGGTTCTGTATTTTAATATCCTTCGGATATTTCACCGTATAACTAAACCTTACCTTTTTACTTTCGCCGGGCTTCAGCGTAATCTTCCAGGTAAGCACTCCATTTTCTTCATTCACCGATGCATCTTTACTGTCATCTAATTTCACTTCAATGTCTTTAATGGTGCTGATGGGGTACTGGTCTTTTAATAAAATGGTTACTTCTGTCGTCTTGTTATTTTTTACGGTGGTTTCGTAAGTAAATATTTGTTTGGTTGTGCTGCCCGTTGTTTTGGTGCTGGTATATTCTTTAACCGGTTTGCGTTTTACAGCCACCCTTTTGTCTTTTCCTAAAGAAAGGTTGAGTGTATCGCTGGTGCTGTTGGGATCCACAAGCGATTTGCCAAGGTAAGTATCATCCATAATGATGTTGGCAATGCCGGGCAGCAGGTCAAGGCTTTCCCATTCGCTTATTTCAGCAAGCAGATAAGCATCTTTATCAAGTTTGGGAACTGCATAACTTTTCAGTGTGGCATTTATTTTTTCTTCTTTAATAGTTACACTGTGAATCTGTCCATCGCTTTCAACTTCATAAGGCAGGTCAATTTCAAAATTGGTATTAAGCTGGCTTTCTGAAAGCGTGGTGAATTTATTAAGATTGGAGGGGTCAACAGTTTGGGTTGAATAAGCAAGTGATCTGGCTGTTTTCTTTACCCCATAACCAGAAGTAACTACTTCTTCTTTCAGTTTACTATCATCCGCATAAATAGATTGTATATTGTTTTGATAATAGTTGTTAACCACAGGTTGCATTTGTCTCAGCAACATAACCGAAGATTGCTGCAGGTACCATGGCAACAATAAAGGTGTTTCGGTACCCCAGTTTGGATTGGCAGTGCTCAGTGTAAGTTTTGTTTTCTTCCAGTCGATGCCGGTTGATTGTGTTACCGATGCTTTGTACACTAATTTTATTTCATTGGATTTAGAATTTACTCTTACATCATAAAGTGGTGTCCATCCTGCGTTGCTGGTATAATAACTGAAGGTTACCGGTATTTCGCCGCTGGTGCTGCAAATTACCTGCAGAATAAGCTGCCCGTAACTTTTTTGTGCTTTCACAGGTTTGTAGGCAGCTTCATTTATTTGTGTCTGAAATTTTGTTATCTGTTCTCTCAGTTGATTTTTAACCAGGTTAAGGTTAAAAACGGATGTCTTGGATTTTTCAATTTTAGCTGTGTAAAAATTTATCAGCTTCAGTGCATCGTCGGCGCTGATGGTTTTGCTGTCAGTTTTGTCAAGCGTAAGCTGAATAAGTGTTCCTGTTTTTTCCAGTACGGTTGCTTCAATATCTATAAGGTTATCATTTCTGCTGATGTCTTTTTGAACCATCACAATACTGTCCTGCCATTTTTTTATCATCGGATTAATGACTACAGGAACTGTTGGCGTATAAACTAAAAATTTTTGTGATAACAATGCCACATCTTCCGGTACACTTATCTGCAGGCTGTTAAGGTCAAGCAATGTGCTTAGCTGGCTGATGACAATTTGTTTGATGCCGGAGTTTACATTCACTTTTGCTTCCTGGGTTAACTCGGCGCCACTGCCAAAGTAAACGGTGGCTGCTGTTAATTTTGCATCGGCCTTTGCTGTGTCCTGTGCTTTTACAATTGTGGTGGTAAATAAACTGAGGAGAAGGATTAATTTTTTCATTTGCGTTTTTGTTTTGATTAATAAACATCATGGATGATGTATCAAAATCATTTACACAAATGACGGCTGTTAAAAAAAATTAACAGCCATGAGTTATGAAAAAATTAATGAAGCGGCATCGCAAATTTATTTGCTTATAATTTTTACTTCCACTCTTCTGTTGTTCAATCTTTCTTCTTCACTTTTTTCAGGAAAGGGAGTAAGCGGAAACTGGTGGCCAAAACCTTTGTAGGCAAGGCGATTTGGTGCAATGCCATTCTTAATTAAATAATCATACACAGTCTTCGCCCTCATTTCGGATAAGTTGGCTGTGCCATAATCAAAGTCCACACCATCGCTGCCATCGGCAAGGCAGCAAACATGGCCTTCAATAGAAATTTGCAGCTTTGGGTTATTGTTCATTACACTCAACAGTTCTTCCAGCACCGGGGCAGACTGAGTTACTAAATAATGCCTTCCACCAATAAAATTCAGGTTCTTTAAAATAATCTTGCAGCCCACTTTTGTGGCGGTATCTTCCATAATTTTTGTAAATGTTTTTTCTGAAGGCACTGTTGTAGTTTCGATTTTCATTTCAGTACTAAGCACAGCAATTACCACCCGGCGGTTTAAATATCTTTCATATTCGGTGGCATTTTCGTTAATGGGTTGTCTTTTGCCAAAGCCTTTTTCTTTTACTACAATAGAAGACTGGTAACCTTTTTCTTCTAAATATTTTTTTACTGCATCAATCCTTCTTTGCGAAAGTGCATCATTGTAATCATTGCTGCCAACACTGTCGCAATGGCCATAGAGTTCAACAGAAACTGTCGTTGATTTAGATTCGATGACAGCAACAAAACTGTCTATCTGTGCAGCGGATTTACTTGTGATTACATATTTATCAAAATCAAAATGAACAGTAAAGCTGCTTTGTGTTTGAGCAATTGTGCGGCAGCAGGTAATTATTAACAATGCAGTGAGAAAAGCTTTCATAAATATTTTTTATGTAAGTATGACGAACTGCTCAACGTATTTGGTTGGGGAAATCGTATAAAAAATATTTTTTTAAGCTGTTAATTCTATTGTAATAACGACAGACTTATAATATTAACCTGCGAATTGGGAGCAACCGTAAATTGCACACCAGATAAATTACCTTTTACATCAACCGTTTTTGTGGAAGTATTATTCATGGTAATTATTCCACCGGTTGCTGTCATTGCAAACGGATAACTGGGATTGGCGGGAACCTGAAAATTACCACTTACTGAAATGCTATTTGCACCCATATTAAGCTGATTAAAAACCGATAAATCTTTGCAGATAAAATTAGCGCTGAGGTTGCAGGGGTTTGCCGAACCAGAAGCTATCACTACATTATCGCTGGCAGTTGGCACAATACCGGTAAGCCAGTTACTTCCCGAAGTGCTGTTTGTGTTGGAACCACCTACCCAGATATTATCGGGAGCATCATATTTGATCACCTCAATTCCGTCTGTTCCGTTGTTTGCCGTAAAATAAACCGGGTATTCAGGAGTTAAATAATTAGGGTTGCTGCTTGCATTTGTTGCTGGGTTAATATTTGCAATTTCAAAAGTATTGGCAGCAGTACCATCAGAATAGAACAGTTCATTCCCTGTAGCTGTACCCCTGATGGCTCTGAAAATTAAATTGTTGCCTGCCTTCACAATTCTGTAAGGGTTGGAAGATGTTGTGCCGGGATTAATATCTTTCAGCAGCGAAACTACGCCGGTGGCAACAGTTAATTTTCTTAATTCATTTCCTGCTGTTGGTTCCGTTGCAGCAAAATAAATATCTCCGTTTAATACAGTAAGATAATTAGGTGTGGAAGCACCAGCACCGCTGTTAATATCTGCAAGCAACGATGTAGTTGTGCCATTCGTTTTCCAAAGTTCAGCACCATTAGTTCCATCATTTGCGGTAAAATACATAAAGCCGCCGAGCAATACATTTGACGGGTAAAGCATTCCTGTATTATAAGGAGCATTAAAAGCCGTGTTTACCGCAGTTCCCACAATACTGCCATCACTCATCCATAACTCAGTAGTATTATTATTAAAATTTGCATTAAACACTGATGCCTTTCCATTTGCATCCATGATATTACTGCATACACCGCCATTGGCACCAAAATCATGCAGCATTATAGTCCCCACGGTTGTGCCGTCAGTGCGCCACAACTGGTCAGTGGCACGGTAATTATTAAAATATAAATAAGGGCCAACCTGTTTCATTAATGATATCTCACCACCTGTAGAAACACCAAAATCATAAATAACAGAAGTACTAGCCAATGTTCCATCTGTTCTTTTTAAAAGCTGGTGATGGTTAATAGGGTCTTCGGCATCATAATATACAAAACCATTGAATGCTTCCAGGTCATGAATTGGTTTGTAAGTAGTGGGCGAAAACCGCTCTATGGCAACAGTTCCTGCCTGCGTACCGTCGCTTGACCAAATTTCTCCGTAACCTATAGTATTGTCGCCGGCAAAAACAATTTTATTGCCAAATGGAGTAAGCAAAGTAGCATCTGTGCTGTTGTAGGTAGGATAAACCAGGTTTAACTTTATTGTTCCGGCGGTAGTTCCGTCGGTGCGGTAAAGATTATGGTGAGTAGTGCCCAGTGATGTATCATTGCCAAAAAAAGTATAGCCGGATGTCTTTACAATTTCAGTTACTACGCTGTTGCCGCTGCCGGGAGTAAGGTTTTTTAAAACGGCAGGGTTTTGTGCAATTGCTGATAATGGGAACAGGGCAAAAACTAAAATTTTTTTCATGTAAGTTTTGGGTTTAGACGATTGAAGATAAAAATAAATAGACAAAAGCGATACCGTTAAATCAGCTTTTTTCAAAATCTGCCAACACATAATCAGAAAGCAGTAAAATAATTATTGTTTACTCCTTACCTTTGCCCACTTTTTAATAATTATGATTAGTGCAAATAATATAACCCTGGCCTACGGCAAAAGGGTTTTGTTCGATGAAGTAAACATCAACTTCATCAAAGGAAACTGCTATGGTATCATTGGTGCCAATGGAGCAGGCAAATCCACATTTCTTAAAATACTAAGCGGCGAAATTGAACCCAATAAAGGAACAGTTGACATTACACCCGGCGAAAGGCTGGCTGTATTGAACCAAAACCAGTTTGCTTTTGATGAGGTTTCTGTTTTGAATACAGTGCTGATGGGCCATAAAAAAATGTGGGCCATCATGCATGAAAAAGATGCTTTGTATGCCAAAGAAGATTTTACCGAAGCCGACGGCATTAAAGCCGGCCACCTTGAAGAAGAGTTTGGCGAAATGGGAGGCTACACAGCCGAAAGCGATGCCGCCACTTTCCTGAGTGAACTGGGTGTAAAAGATGAATATCACCAGAGCCTGATGAAAGACATTCCTTCCAATTTAAAAGTAAGGGTGTTGCTGGCGCAGGCATTGTTTGGCAACCCCGATATTTTGTTATTGGATGAACCTACCAATGGCCTCGACATTGAAACCATTGGCTGGTTAGAAAACTTTTTAGCCGATTACGAAAACATTGTGCTGGTTGTAAGCCACGACCGTCACTTTTTAGATGCGGTATGTACACATGTGGCCGATGTGGACAGGCAGAAAATAAAAACATTTACCGGTAACTATACTTTCTGGTACGAAAGCTCACAGTTGATGAGCCGCCAGATAAATGACAAGAATAAAAAAACAGAAGAGAAACGCCAGGCTTTGCTGGACTTTATTGCACGGTTTAGCGCCAATGCTTCCAAATCTAAACAGGCAACTTCAAGAAAGAAAGCGCTTGAAAAATTAACGATAGAAGATATTCAGCCCAGCAACAGAAGATATCCGGGAATTATTTTTCAGCCACAGCGTGAAGTGGGTAACCAGATACTGAATGTAGAAAATCTGAGCAAAGCAGTGGATGGCCGTATGCTTTTCAGCAAAGTAAATTTTAGTGTAAATAAAGGAGACAAGATTGTTTTATTAAGCCGTGACCCTTTAGCTGTCAGCAATTTCTTCGATATCATAAATAATATTACAAAAGCCGACAGCGGAAAATTTGAATGGGGCACCACAGTTACCAGCGCTTATTTACCGGTGGAGAACAGTGAATTTTTTACCAGCGGCTTAAGTTTGTTAGACTGGCTCCGCCAGTATGTGCCGCCCACTGTTACCGATGCCGATGAACCTTTCCTGCGTGGCTTTTTGGGTAAAATGCTTTTTAGCGGCGATGATATTGCCAAGAAAACAAACGTGTTAAGCGGTGGCGAAAAAGTGCGTTGCATGCTGAGCCGCATGATGTTGCAAAGCCCCAATGTTATTTTGCTTGACCAACCAACCAATCACCTCGACCTTGAAAGCATCCAAAGTTTTAACGAAGGCTGCCAGACTTTTCCGGGCATCATTTTACTCACATCGCATGACCATACATTCATTCAAACTGTGGCAAACAGGATTATTGAGTTGACACCCAAAGGAATCATTGACAGGCTAAGCACATTTGATGAATACCTTGAAGATGACCGTATAAAAACATTAAGGGAAGAATTGTACAGCTAAAAAAAAATCTTTCACTTTGGCATGATTTTTTTAAGGTTCTGTTTGAACCAAAAAAAAGAATCATGAGAAAAGTATTTGTATTATCTGTAGTAATTGCCTTGCTTACAATTTCAACAGCCAATGCACAAAGGCTGAATAAATCGCAAACTTACAGTACAGCTTTGGGTGTGAAATTTTATCCTGGTGCTGTTTCATTAAAGCATTTTGTAAATGGCAATAATGCCCTGGAAGGCCTGGCAAGTTTCTGGAATTTTGGCAGCCGCATTACCGGCCTTTATGAAATTCACGGAAACATAACCGGCGCTGCAGGGTTGAAATGGTACATTGGGCCCGGTGTGCATGTAAGTTTTTACAATACAAAATATGGAGGTGCAAGTACCGTAGGAGTTGATGGAGTACTTGGGCTAGATTATAAATTCAATGGTGCTCCCATAAATATGTCAATAGACTGGCAGCCGTCATTTGAATTTGGCAACAATTACAATAATGGTTTTGCCGGCAACTGGGGTGGTTTTGCAATAAGATATACGTTTTAAACTTTCGGGGATGGAAGAAGAAAAGGCCTGCCATTTACGGCGGGCCTTTTACAATTTGCTCATGCTTAAAAGAATTATCTTCGCCCCGTTTTTTAAGCTTTTGCTTTTTTGCTGCTCAGGAATAATATGATTAGACCTACTACTATCATTCCGCCACGGATAAGCCATTGCTGTGTTGGGGGGCATTTCATTCATCCATCTCAGAATCCTGAGTTCATATTCCATAAAATGAAGAATGGAAGAAACGATGCCAAAAACAACTAAAAGAGCGCCAATTGTTTTCATGTTGATTGTTTTGGTTAATTAATAGAACAAAATAAAAAAAATATCTTTACCTGTACAGTTTATTTTCTAACACATGCAAAAGGTTTCCCGGAATATCATATCGTTCATAGATGTATTTTATCCCCCGTTTAAGAAGCTGATGCCGGAAAAAACCTTTCGTTATGCAGCCTGCGGCGGAGCCAATACAGTATTGGGGCTGGGGGTGTTTTATGTTTTCCTAAAATTAGTTTTTAAAGAGCAGGTTGTGGATATGAGATTTTACGTTTTTGAAAGCTATACCGTTGCGTTGTCCATTTCTTTCTGTGTAAATTTTATCGTTGGGTTCATATTGATGAAGTATGTAGTTTTTGTAGATTCCAATTTAAAAGGCCGCATTCAGTTGGTGCGTTACTTTCTTTCTTTTGCTTTTAATCTTGCCCTCAATTACATGCTGCTTAAATTATTTGTAGAAGTATTCAATTGGGATGCATTGTTGTCGCAGTTACTTACTACCTGCATTGTAATAACAGTAAGTTATTTAAGCCAAAAGCATTTTAGTTTTAAGGTGAAAAGGGATAGAAACACGGATAACACGGATGCGACTGATGAATACTGATTTTAAAAATCCGTTTAATCAGTCGCATCAGTGTCATCAGCGATTCTATCCCCCAAGCGCTTTATAATCTTCTCTCACGGGTGTAAACACATCAATTACTTTACAGGCAGTAATTGCTGCAGCACCATGCAATGCATTGGAAGGAATATAAGCACCCATGCCCGGCAGCAGCAATTGTGTTTCGCCATTTAAGGTAAATTCCATTTGCCCTTCAACAATGTATGTCCATTGCTCATGCGGATGGCTGTGTACGGGAACAATTACACCTTCATCCAAACTTACACAGCCGTAACTTATTTTTTCTGAATGTTCCATGGTGCTGTGCACACCGGGAAAAATATTTACCTGAGGTTTTGTGTTGTAGTTGATGAAGGGCATAAGGGGTTTGTTTTGTTTTTCAAATGTAAAGAATAGAAACACGGATGACACGGATTCCAACAGATTTTTACAGATTCTCAAGACCTGTTATCAATATCAGCCTTTATCCGTCCCAATCAGCGTCATCCGTGTTTCTATCAGTATGACATTTTTTCACTTTTCCCCCTTCGGCATAATGATTGACAATTGACTACCGAACATTAAAATCATAATCATGGGAAAAATAATTGGAATTGACTTAGGAACCACCAACAGTTGCGTTTCGGTAATGGAAGGAAACGAACCGGTGGTTATTGCCAATGATGAAGGGCACCGCACAACCCCGTCAATAGTGGCTTTTTTAAAGAATGGCGAACGTAAAGTGGGCGACCCGGCCAAGCGCCAGGCAATCACCAACAGCCACAACACCATCAGCAGCGTTAAGCGTTTTATGGGCCGCCGCTTTGATGAAGTAACAGAAGAAATTAGCCACTGGAGCTATAAAGTGGTAAAAGGCGACAATAATACAGTTCGTATTGACATAGATGGCAGGCAATATACCCCACAGGAAATTAGCGCCATGGTGCTGCAGAAAATGAAGAAAACTGCCGAAGATTACCTGGGCCAGGAAGTGACCGAAGCGGTAATAACCGTTCCGGCTTATTTTAATGACAGTCAAAGACAAGCTACCAAAGAGGCGGGAGAAATTGCAGGCCTTACTGTAAAACGCATAGTGAACGAACCCACCGCAGCCGCATTGGCTTACGGATTGGATAAAGGCGGCAAAGATCATAAGATCGCCGTGTTTGACCTTGGTGGTGGTACATTCGATATCTCTGTATTGGAATTGGGCGATGGCGTATTTGAAGTAAAAAGCACCAATGGTGATACACACCTGGGTGGCGATGACTTTGATAAAGTGATAATGGATTACCTGGCCGAAGAATTTAAAAAGAACGAAGCCATTGACCTGCGCAAAGACCCGATGGCTTTGCAACGCCTGAAAGAAGCATCTGAAAAAGCAAAGGTGGAACTGAGCGCTTCAAGCGAAACAGAAATTAACCTGCCTTATATTACTGCAGTGGATGGCGTGCCCAAACACTTAGTGCTGAAACTGACCCGTGCTAAATTTGAGCAACTGGCCGATAAATTATTTGAACGTTGTCTGAAGCCATGCGAAGCCGCATTGAAAGATGCCAACATGAGCACCAGCAAAATTGACGAAGTGATATTGGTAGGTGGTAGCACAAGGATTCCTAAAGTGCAGGAGATTGTAGAAAAGTTTTTTGGCAGAAAGCCCAACAAGAGTGTGAACCCGGATGAAGTGGTAGCAGTGGGTGCAGCCATACAGGGTGGTGTGTTAACCGGCGAAGTAAAAGATGTGTTGTTGCTTGATGTAACACCTTTATCTCTTGGTATTGAAACCATGGGCGGTGTAATGACAAGGCTGATTGACAGCAACACCACCATCCCTACAAAAAAATCGGAAACATTCAGTACTGCAAGCGATAACCAGCCCGGTGTGGAAATACACGTACTGCAGGGCGAACGCCCCATGGCTACGCAAAACAAAAGCCTTGGTAAATTTAACCTAGCCGATTTGCCGCCAGCGCCACGTGGCGTACCGCAGATTGAAGTGATATTCGACATTGATGCCAACGGTATTCTGCATGTAACAGCAAAAGACAAAGGCACGGGCAAAGAACAAAAGATAACCATACAAGGCGGCAGCGGACTGAACAAAGAAGAAGTGGAAAAAATGAAAGCCGAAGCAAAAGCCAACGAAGCCACCGATAAATTAGAAAAAGAAAGAGTGGAAAAAGTGAACGGTGCCGACAGCCTAATTTTTCAGACAGAAAAACAACTGAAGGAATATGGCGAAAAAATAAGTGCCGATAAAAAAGCGCCCATTGAAGCAGCTTTAAACAAACTGAAAGATGCACACAAAGCGCAGGACTTAACTGCCATTGACGCAGCCACTGCCGAAATGAATACAGCATGGACAGCAGCAAGTGAAGAGATGTATAAGGCTACGCAGGGAGCACAGCCCGGCGCTGATACTGCCCAGCCAAATACCGGCGGGCAACAGCAGGGCAGTGAAAAAAATGACCATGTGGAGGATGCACAGTTTGAGGAAGTTAAGTAAGAATAAATTGAAGCCCTTGCAGAAATGCAGGGGCTTTGTTTATAATTAAAAATTTTAAAAATAGAATTATGAGTTATGTTTATTCAAAAGGCCTTTGCACTGAAGCCTTAAGGTTGATAGGGTCAAATGATGATTTTGAATCCCGATTAGTAAGAGCATTCTCTGAAATGGGTGTTTCCAAGCAAGGTGATACTTCCGATGAAATTTGGAAAGAGTGGAAAGAACTTGAAAAAAATTACCACAAAGTAAGCGGCGAAATTCATCTGCAAAGTAAAAATGGAGATGCTACTGAAGAAATGAAATCTGAACTTAGAAAAATTGGAGAGTCATTAATTGCTTTAATCTGTGATTGGATAGAATTCAACAGTGCTCAGATTAGTACAGGCAAACTTTGTTAGGAAAAGATAGATACGTTGCTCAGAATTAGAGATCAACCAAATAATAATGACATTAATTGCATCTTAGCCGCTGCCGGTCTTCCGCATCAATCGCCGCACTCATCTCCGCCACTTCGCCGCCGTCGATCTTCTCATCAATCACCGCACCCATCTTTCACCGCCGTTGTTGGTATGCAGCGCTGGCAATGTGAGAGCTTACAATCAACACTTCGCAATGAAGCAAGACAAAACTTCTCACTGCAATCATCTTTCGTTCCTTAGCCGCTGCCGGTCTTCCGCATCAATCGCCGCACTCATCTCCGCCAC
>JANNAM010000071.1:0-9681 GCA_031384415.1 Bacteroidota bacterium | reverse complement strand
AACGGCATCGAAGAAGTAAGGGAAGAATATATAAACCGCTGCCGGCAAAAAAATATTAACTGGTATTTTGTAAAGAAACTGCCGGGCAGGCATATCAACTATTTTTTCAAACTTTTTTCTGTCATTAAAAAATCGGCCCCCGCTATTGTTTTTTTGCATGGCAGCAATGCCATTTTGCCTGCAAGGCTTGCCAAACTGTTTTCTAAAAATATTAAACTGATATTGGTGAGAGAAACCCAGGCCAATCATTTAAAAACAAGGACCAACTGGATAATGCTTTCTTTTTCGATGTTATTTGCCGGCAAGGTTGTTTACCTGAGCGAAGCCTACCGGCAGCAGGTTAAATCAACATTAAAATGGCTGTACAAAGAAAAGCGAACGGCAGTGATACCCAATGGCATTAATCTTGTCCAGTTCTCCCCATCGCCAAAACCAACGGATGATAAAATTGTGTTGGGAATGCAAAGCAGGGTTACAAAAATTAAAGACCACGAAACTTTATTGAAAGCAGTCGCTTTATTAAAAAAAGAAAATTTTGATAAACCTGTTATTTTAAAAGTTGCCGGCGATGGAGAAAATATGGCAGCATTGGTTAAGCTGACCGAAACACTAAGCATAAAAGATGATGTAATATTTACTGGCCTGATGAATGAAGGCGAACTGCCCGGGTTTTTAAATTCGCTTGATATTTATATTCATGCCTCGTTTGGCGAAACAATGAGTACCGCCATTATGCAGGCGATGGCCTGCAAAAAAACGATTGTGGCATCTGATGTGCCGGGTATCAATAATATGATTGCTGATGGGGTTAACGGGCTGCTGGTGCCTGTAAAAAACGAAACTGCAATGGCAGCGGTTTTAAAGCAACTGATTACAAACAAAGAAGAAAGCAACAGGCTTGCCGAAGCAGCTTTAACTTTTGCAGGAAATAATTTCTCTAATTTAACTATGTTTGAAAAATATAAGGAGCAATTTGTATCATGAAAATCCTGCATTTAATATATACTCATGGGGTGGCGGGAGCAGAGAAATACCTGCTTGATATTTTGCCCGAATTAAAAAAGAAAGGCATTGATGCAGAACTGATGTGTGTGTGCCCTTATTCAAAGGGCGAAAAAGTGCAGGTTTACTGTAAGCGGATGGAAGCGCTGGGTATAAAAACAACGCTGATTAAGGGAACGAAATTTAATACCCCCGGTATTGTAAAAAAAATTCACCGTTATTGTAAGAGCAACAGAATTGCTATTATCCATTCCCATCTTTTTAATTCCGATGTGCTGGCGGTGCTGGTTAAAAAATTATTCAATAAAAAAATGTTCCTGCTTTCAACAAAGCATGGTTACCGTGAAAGTTATTTTATTGGCAGCAATTTCAGGTTGGGTAAAATAAAACATGGCCTTTATTATTATATTACCAGGATGCTGGTGCACAATATTGACGTAAATATTGCTGTAAGCAATTCAATTGCGGGTTTGTATTACAATCTTAAACTTACCAAAGAAAAGTTCAGGGTTATCCATCATGGCATTAACCTGCAGCAGAACATAAAACGAAACGAAGCGTTGCCTTACAGGCAGGCAGCAACACAACTAATAATTGTGGGCAGGCTCGAAAAAATAAAAGGCCATCAATATCTTTTTGATGCCATGCCGGGTGTGATTGCTGCATATCCCGATGTAAAATTATTAGTGCTGGGCGAAGGAAGCGAACAGGCTTTTTTACAGCAAAAAGCCAATGCAATGGGCATGGGCGATAAAGTTGTTTTTATGGGATTCAGAACAGACCCTTACACTTATATTGCCAATTCAGATTTAATAGTACTCCCATCGCTTTACGAACCTTTTGGCCTGGTATATATAGAAGCATTTGCATTAAAAGTGCCGGTGATAGCTTTTGATGTGCCGGCCTGCAATGAAATTGTTACCAATAACGAAACAGGCATTTTGGTTCCATTGTACGATTCGCTGGCTTTAAAAAACAATATCGTTGATTTACTGCAAAACCCCGCCGAAAGACAGCGGCTTACGGAAAATGGGTATAAAAAATACAGGGAATATTTTAATACCTGCAGGATGGTAAATGAAACTGCTGCACTTTATAATTCTTTAAACCTTAAGGACCGGTAGTTTTAGCAAGGCTTTTGTTATACATTGTAACCAGCATAAAATAATAAAAGGGCAGCAAAATAATTTTATACCGCACCATGGTGCCCCAGTTAAAAGTGGTGTAACCAATAACCACCGCAAAAGTAAGCGACAATACAAAACAGAACAACAGATATTCATTGGTGAATATCATTACAAAAAATTTCCACACCCTTAGTTTTATCAAAAGATACAAAGTTGCCAGCAGCAGCGCCAGCGATTCTAAAGACGAAAGCATGATAATGGGTTTGGCGCTTTCCCAGATAAATGGCCGGAACAGGCAGGTGAAAATAACAACCGGGCTGTATAATAACAAACCGGCAGGCGAAGCATTAAAATCGGACAAAGTAAAAGTTGCTTTGCTGTTTTCTTCCACATTCTGAATATTCTGATACTGGTTTTGAAAATTCTGCACCTGCAAATAAGATTCTTCTGCAAAATCTTTTATCTGCGATGAAAAATCGGATTGCGAAAGAATACTGATGGCAACAAAGGCAAAGAGTGCAAGTACCGCAGCCCTTATAATAATGTTTTTTAAAGAAAAGATAAGTTTGGCAAAAAGAAATATTCCAAGGCAGAGACCCAAAATGGCAATGATATAAATTTTAATAACAAAAATCAGGTAAGCAAAAATGAAAATCATGATAAAATCCCTTATTGCAAATTTTTTCTGTACAAAATTTTTATATAAAAAGAAAATGATAAAACCTGCTGCGCCCATGCAAACAGAGTCTTTCATAAGCCCGCTGCCCCAAAACCAGATAGACGGAGTGTAAAGCACTGCCCAGCACAACATTTTTTGATTTTTTCCTTTATTAATATCATTAAATACTTTGAAAAGTTTCCACTGGCCTGCAAAGGAAAACAAACCAAAGAATATGGAGATAATTAAAAACTTTTTAAAAGCTACAAATGAAATCACCGAAGAAATCCTCATTACTGCAGATGCAGATTCTGTTCCAATGTAACCAGACATACCAATATTCCCTTCCTGTATATCATACAATCTTTGTATTTCGCTGGCCGGGCCAAATAATAACTGCACATTGCTAATACTTTCCTGAAGCTTTTCATTTATAAAATTACCTCCTGTAAAATAACCCATCGAATCGCCAAAACCATAATAATACTGCAGCAGCATCGAGTACAAAATGCAGCCCAGCATACGCAGCCAAAATGCAGTAATAAAAACTTTTTTCAGTGCCTTGTCTTCCATATTACGGGAGGAAAGCTTTATGAAAAAATAAAAAACCGCCAGGTAAAGCGGCAGCAGTAAATAGTCGTATATGGTAATAACTTCCATTGGGGCTGTAAAAGGCTTGCAATATAAACAATAGTTTTTTGACGAGTCGTTTGATAACTGCCGTATCACATGTTTATAAAAACTCAGCCGAATAAGTTTAGTATATGTAAACCAAGGCGGCTATTTTTGTAATATGTATTTATAGCAAGGCCGCCGCAGGCACTTTAACCAATTTCATTTACTTACTATATCAACAGTTAATGAGCGTTCAATTAGTAAATCCATTCAATCAGCAAAAAATTACTGCATCTGGCGATGGGTTATTGCAGGACGGGGCAATTGTTTTTCCATTCATCAATGGCGCTTACCGCATTGTTCAGGATGATAACTATACCGAAAATTTTGGCTACCAATGGAACAGGTTTGCCGGCACACAGCTGGATAAAACCAGCAACCTTGATATCTCTAAGCTGCGTTTTTTTGCTGAAACAAACTGGGATAAAGAAGATTTAACGGGTAAAAATATACTTGAAGTTGGCTCCGGTGCCGGAAGATTTTCGCAGATAATGCTGGATTTTACAAAAGGAAATTTATACAGCGTTGATTACAGCAATGCGGTGGAAGCAAATTTTAAAAACAACGGACCCCATGAGCGGCTGCATATTTTCCAGGCAAGTATTTACGAAATGCCTTTTGCAAAGGCACAGTTTGATAAAGTGATTTGTCTGGGCGTTTTGCAGCATACCCCTGATGTAGAAAAATCGGTGGTCTGTTTAATTGATATGGTAAAACCCGGTGGTGAGCTGGTGGTTGATTTTTACCCATTGCGTGGCTGGTGGACAAAAATTCATGCAAAATATTTGCTGCGGCCTTACACTAAAAAGATGAGCCACGAAAAACTCTATAAAAAAATTGATAGCAATATTGACTGGCTTATTAAAACCTACCGCTTCTTTTCAAAAATTGGCTTGGGAAAAATAGTTAACCGCTTTCTTCCCATTTGCGATATAGATGGTACTTTACCAAAAGGTTTGGCTAATGCCCAGTTGAGAGAGTTGTGTGTGCTGGATACTTTTGATATGTTCAGCCCCCAATTCGACCAGCCTCAAAAAATAAAAACGATTGTTAACTGGTTTAATAAATACGGGATGAAAGATGTTTGGGGAGGTTTTATAAAATACGAAAACTGCGAAGCCGCTGTTGTGAAAGGGAAGAAAAATGAAAGTTAATTTTTAATCAGCAGATGAATGTAGCCAAATCGTTCAGCATTTATACCCTTGCTTCCTTTTTCAATAAAGGGTTGATGGCGGTACTGGCTTTTTTTTTATCGCATTATATTTTACCCGCCGACAACGGAACCCTTTCTCTTTATACAGTGTTTGTGGCGCTGATACTGCCGTTTATAATTTTAGGCATGCCAAGTTCCATTATGCTGGAACATGCCAAACTGGAAGAAAAGGAATTTAAATTGTACTTCACTTCGTCACTTGCTTTGTCGGGTATTTCTTTTGTGTTGCTGTTGCTTATTTTTTTTATTACGGGCCATTATATTTCGGCATCGCTCAATGTGCCTTTCCGGCTGTTGCTGATGGGTTTGCTCTATGGCTGGTTCAGTCTTTTCCAGGAAAATGTTACTTCATACATACGCACTATAAATAAACCCATGCAGTTTTTATGGCTTTCGGCCATCAGGGATGTTATTGAAATTGGACTGGTTGTATTGTTTGTAATAATATGGGGCAAAAGTGCACAGGGAAGAATTGAAGCTGCTTTGATAACAGGCGCTGTAGTGTTTATGTATGCTGTTTATTTTTTTTACCGCAGGGGATTAATTCATTCACACATCAGCAAAAAATATTTGAAAGAAGAACTGAAGTTTGGTTTTTCGCAGATTTTTTTCCAGTTGAATGTTTTTATTTTAACTGCTGCCGACAAATTCCTGATCAATTATTTTTATCCCGAAAATAAATCCGGCCTCGGCATTTATTTTATGGCCACACAGTTTGCTTTTATCATCATGGTGCTGGTAAATGCTTTTTTTTCGGCCTATCAGCCACAGTTATATAAATACCTGAAAGATTTTACAGAAGAGCATACTTTAAAAATGCTGCGGATAAAATATTTGTTTGCCGGCTTTCTGCTGCTGAGTACAGTATTGCTTTGCATAGCTGTTCCTTTTGCTTACAAATGGTTTATTAATAAAGATTACAACGGCGGCATTCAGTATGTAACATGGAATGCCTTTGGGTTTTTCTTCTGGGGATTGTATGCCTTACTGCTGGGTATTTTATATTACTATAAGAAAAACAAAGCTGTCATTTTTATTTCGGTATTCAGTTCGGCATTGTGCATTGCACTCAATTACTGGTTCATTAAAAATTACGGTATCATAGGTGCATCTTATGCAAACCTGGTTACTTATTTCATTTTGTTTATAACAATATTTATAACAGTTGCCAGGGTTTGCAAACTTAATTTACCCTGGCTTAAGTTTGCCAGGATTTTTAAAAGAACAAAATAATGAAGCCAATGAAACGTTTTTCATTCTGTCAATCATTTCATAATATTGTAAAACCGATTCGCCTTTAATAAGCAACTTAACTGATGAGCAATCCAATAAGCCCTTTAACGGCCACCGGAAATACCACACTCACCGATACTTTTTATAAAAAGGATATTATCAGGCTTTATAAAGACCAGCTTGATATGGATGTTGCTTCTTACTTTTCAGCGGGCGAAACTTATTTTCTTTATCAATGCAATCAAACCGGTTACCGTTTTTACCATCCCAAAGGAATGGATGGCGACGGTGCATTTTATGCAGCACTGCAAAAAAAACTGGGCAATGATTATTACCACGACTGGAAATTTGAAAATCAAATTGCTTATGATTTAATACAGCCCTGGGATAAAGTGCTGGATATTGGATGCGGCATTGGAAAATTTTTAATGAAAGCAAGGGATAAAGCAGCAAATGTGACCGGATTGGAATTAAATGAAAAGGCGGTGGATGTTTGCCGGCAAAACGGTCTTGCTGTTTACAATGAACTGATTGGCGACCATGCAACACACAAGGAAGCTTATTATGATGTGGTTTGCATGTTTCAGGTGCTGGAGCATATTTATGATGTGAATGTTTTTTTGAAAGATTCGCTGAAGGTGTTGAAGCCGGGCGGAAAATTGGTAATTGGGGTTCCTAACAACGAGCCTTATTTTCAGAGCTATGATAAATACTGCACCCTTAACCAGCCGCCGCACCACATGGGGTTGTGGAATAAAAATGTGTTTGAAAAGACAGCACAACTTTTCAATTTAAAATTGCAGCAGGTGCAGTATGATGTAAAAGGAAGTGTAAAAACTGAATCGTACCTGAGAGCAAAATATATGGCTGATATAAAATCTCCGGCTGGCCTGCATACAACAACAGAGAAGATAAAAATGATTTTGCTGGGCATCATAACTGTGCCTTTGTCCATCTTAAAAAAGTTAACCAAAGGCATCAACGGCTCACACATTGCCGTGGTGTTTGAAAAACAGTAATCCAATTCGCTGATGAAGAAAAAAATTATTCATTTTATATTTAATCTGGGCAGGGGCGGAGCCGAAACCATGATGGTAAGGGTGATTAAAGAACTGGACGAATATGAACACGTGGTAGTAACATTGTTTCCCTTGAATCATTTTGGAGATGAACTGAAATGCGATAAACTTATCTGCCTCAATCTAACATCAGTTTTTTCTTTACCGTTTGCTGTTTTTAAATTCAGGAAACTTGTAAAAAAAGAGAAACCCGATATTGTTCACACACATTTATTCTGGCCAACAGTTATTGCAAGATTATCTGTGCCCAAAAAAATTCCGCTGATAACTACCATTCATGCTTTCATTGCATCCTCGGTAGAATATAAATACTGGCGCATCCGTTTTTTAGATAAACTCTCTTACAGATTCCGCAAAAGCATCATCATCGTTGTTGCTAAAGGGGCACTGCAGGAATATTTTACTTTCTTAAAGTTAAAACCTTACAAGGCTTATGCCTTGTACACTTTTGTTGACATCAACCGTTTCAATACAAGCAATATAAAACCTAAAGAACCTTCCCCGGTTTTCAGGGTGATTTCTGTGGGCGCATTGCGTACACAAAAAAACTTTTTGTATTTAGTCAATGCTTTTGCCCGGTTAAAAAATGAAAGCATTGAATTGCATATTTATGGTGTGGGAGATATGCAGCAATTGCTGCAGCAAAAAATTGATGAAAGTGCTGCTAAGGTTACTTTAAAAGGAGAGGTTAAGAATATCGAACAAATTATTCCGCAGTACGACCTGTATGTAATGTCTTCCACTTTCGAAGGATTTTCATTAAGTGTGCTGGAAGCAATGGCGATGGAAATGCCTTTGCTGTTAAGTGATATTCCTTCATTCAGGGAACAATGCGAAGGAGTAGCTGAATATTTTTCGCTGGCAGATGAAAATGATTTTATCAGAAAACTTTTAACCCTTAGTAAAAAAAGCAGCGATGAACTTTCAGCAATGGGCGAAAAAGCAAAACAAAGAGCTGTAGATAATTTTACACTGCCAAAACATATAGAAGGTTTGCGTAAAATTTATTCAGAAGCACTGACAGGTGCTGTTTAAACACATACACTTAACTTTGCAGGCAATAATAAAAATCTTATCGTAAAACATGTGTGGCATTACCGGGTTTGCAGACTTTACTAAAAAAACCGACCTAACAGTTCTTGAAAAAATGAACCGTATCCTTACCCACCGTGGGCCAGATGGAGAAGGATATGATATCTACAATACTTCAATGGCCACTGTTGGCCTTGCCCAGCGGCGCCTGAGCATTATTGATTTATCCGAAGGAGGAAAACAGCCAAAAACATTTCAGTCGCTTCATCTTACTTTCAACGGTGAAATTTATAATTATAAAGAAATAAAAAAAAGGCTTGAAGAAAAAGGCCACCAGTTTAACAGCCACAGCGACAGCGAAGTTATTTTGCATGCTTACCTGGAATGGGGCAGTGCTGCACTACAGCAGTTTATTGGCATGTTTGCTTTTGTTATTTATGATGAAACAAAAGAAAAATTATTTGCCTGCCGTGACAGGGCCGGCGTAAAACCACTTTTTTATTACTGGAAAAACGGCATCTTCCTTTTTGGTTCCGAATTAAAAGCACTGATGCAGCATCCAGGTTTTGATAAAGAAATTAATTTGGATGCGGCAGGTGCTTATATGCAGTTTGGATATGTGCCAACGCCGCACTGTATATTTAATGACAGCTATAAATTGAAACCCGGTCACTTTCTTGAAGTGGATATTAAAAACAAAACGCTCATTACAGAACAATACTGGAATGTATATGATGCTTACAACAAACCTGCTTTAAAAATAGACTTGCCTGATGCAATTGCAGAAACAGAAAAATTATTAATCAGCGCTTTTCAATACCGCATGGTAAGTGATGTGCCTGTGGGGGTTTTTTTAAGCGGCGGATACGACAGCGCCTGCGTAACTGCATTGCTGCAGGCCAACAATACCGAAAAAATAAAAACTTTTACCATTGGTGTGCCCGATGCCGGATTGAATGAAGCACCTTATGCAAAACAAACTGCGGCGCACTTGGGCACCGACCACACAGAATATTACTGCACCGAAAAAGAGGCGCTTGAAATTGTGCCCCAGTTGCCCTTCTTTTATGATGAACCTTTTGCCGACAGCAGCGCCATACCAACATCGCTTGTAAGTAAAATTGCCCGGGAAAAAGTTACCGTTGCTTTGTCGGCCGATGCAGGCGACGAAATTTTTGCCGGTTACAACCGCTATGATTATGTAATGAAATACGGAAAAAGAATTCAAAGCATTCCTGGGTTCATGCGCAAGAGCGCTGCGGCCATGATGGATGTAATACCGGCAAGTTCTATCCCGGTATTGAATAAGAAATATTTATTTCACAGCAGGTACGAAAAGCTGAAAACGCTTTTTAAAAATCCATCGGAACAAAATATTTTGATGAGCCTTACGGCCCAGATGAACGAAAGGGATATTTCAGATTTGTTTAAAACTCCGGTATCAAGATTAACAACTGCATTCGACAGCAGGGAACTAAAAAAAGAAAATTATTCCATCCTGGATTTTATGATGGCAACAGATTATCAGACATACCTGCTGGATGATATTTTACAAAAAGTGGACAGGGCCGGTATGAGCGTAAGCTTAGAAGGCCGGGAACCATTTTTGGATCAAAGGATAATTGAATGGGCGGCACAATTGCCGATGGAATACAAATACAA
>JANNAM010000050.1:0-5468 GCA_031384415.1 Bacteroidota bacterium | reverse complement strand
TTCGGCATTTCAGTAAACAGTAACATTTGTTCAATAAGCTGTTCCTTTTTTTCAGTCATTGTGTACACTCTTTCAGCCGCCATTCACCGGGTCTCATTCACTGCAACCAATCATTCAGCCCTTGTTAACTGTTTATCATTCATTTGCTTTCGGAAAGTTTTAATGTATTTCATGAAAGCAAAAAGCATGTTCGGGCATTCACAGCAGTGTAACCAGGTTTCATCACAATCAAATTGCAAAACTATGAACGCAATTCAGGAAGCTTTACCCCGTCAAACATTAGCACATTCCTCCTTTTCTCCTTCTCCCTCATGCCCAGTATGGCGCCATTTAAAAAAATATTCTCCCGGCCGGTAAACTCAGGATGAAAGCCGGTACCTACTTCTAATAAAGAAGCAACACGGCCTTTTATTTTTATTTCTCCACTTGTAGGCCCGGTAATGCGGCTAAGTATTTTTAAGAGGGTGCTTTTACCGGCACCATTGCGGCCAATGATACCAACACGGTCTCCTTGTTCAATTTCAAAACTTACATCTTTTAAGGCCCAAAACTCTTCTTTGGTTGAGGAAGAGGTTAAGGCTGAGGCTAAGGATTTAGGGAAGGAAAATATCTTCTTGGCCCTTTGCGCCACCACATCCCGTAGGGCGGTATAGCGCTCCCTGCCTTCGTGGCTGATGGTGTAGCTTTTGGAGAGGTTGGTTACCTGTATGATGGGGTTGGACATTATGAGCTTATAGTGAGGTTAAGGTGTACCATTTATTTTGTTTTTACTATGCCTGAAATACGCTGAAATCAATATGCGATAGGTAAGGGCTTGTTTTTGCGATTTCAAACTCCTCCCGGGCAAAGTTCCCTTGCTTTAATTCTTCTATAATGATTGGAACAATTTGTTCTTGTAAAACAGGAACATCCTGTTTTATGATTTGGAAAATATTTTCTGTATCAATACCAACATATTCATGAATAATACGGTTACGAAAGCCTTTTATCTGTTACCATGAAATTGCAGTATGTTTTTTCGTGAGCGTATTGCTTAATTTTTTGGCCTGTTCTCCAATTTGTACCAACTGATTAAGGCAGGCATTAAATTCAAGCTGGTTATTTGAAAAGTAAAAGGTTTCCCAGCTGGAAAATGCTGATGTGTATAATTGTAACTTTTGCACAGCTTCCATAATACGAAGCAAATAGAGCATATCATTTTTAATGTCCTGTTGCATACAGCATATCCTTAACAGCACGGTGCAAAATAACCGGCTCTGCATTTTTTTTCATCATAATGTCAAAATGAATACCTGTTTGTGCTTCCAGTTTTTGCTTTATATCCTGCACCTGGCTGTAATTAAGATCTTCTTCAATAAATAAATCAATATCCCGGAATGCCTCTCCCCTGGCGAATGAACCAAATACCCCAACTTTTTTGATGCCATATGTTTTATACAAACCCATTTCATCAAACAACCTGAAAAGTTCATCTATTTTTTTTACCGTCTTCATATTACAAAGACAACTTTTTTAAAACCCAGTGAAAAAGTATCTGGCTGATTCAGCCAATAAGCTACCCGGCCTTTAATTTTTATTTCTCCACTTTTAGGCCCGGTAATGCGGCTAAGTATTTTTAAGAGCGTGCTTTTACCTGCACCGTTGCGGCCAATAATGCCCACCCTGTCGCCTTGTTCAATCTTAAAACTTACATCTTTTAATGCCCAAAATTCTTCTTTGGTCGAGGAAGAGATTAAGGCTGAGGTTAAGGATTTAGGGAAGGAAAATATCTTCTTGGCCCTTTGCGTCATTACATCCCGTAGGGCGGTATAGCGTTCCCTGCCTTCGTGGCTGATGGTGTAGCTTTTGCTTAAATTGGTTACTTCTATGATTGGGTTGGACATGATTTAGTTAGTGCTGTTTTCTTTATTCAGATTTTGTAGCATCCCCCCATGTAAGTTTCACACGAATCATCACACTGCCATCTCAACTACAATCTTCGCTAAGTTCTCCGCACCATCCCCTCCCACATCAATTTCCCTTCTCCTTCAGGAGCAACCTGCATAGGTTGGGAACGAAGTTCGGCCTGAAAGGCGGATGAGGCAGAGAGGCGCAAGGGGTGAGGTCCTTTGCGCCATCACATCCCTGACCTGTCCCGACTTATTCGGGAATGCAGTATAACTTTTCCTGCCTTCGTCCACAGTATCCTTCGGCTGGCTGATGGTGTAGCTTTTGCTTAAATTATTAACTTCTATTATTGAGTGGGACATGGTTTTTTAAATGGCGAATATCGAAAGTACGAATGGCGAATGTGCGAATGTATATTTACAAGGACAGGCTTTGCAGCTATTTTGTTACCCCAAAAGGAACCGCATGTTGCAGGCAGGCCTGGTCAGTCTTGCAAACGTATTTTTTTGTTTTGCAAATATGCTTTTATTTGTTCAAAGTTCATATCTGCAATGTCCTTTGAAATTTTTTCTTTTATTGCTCTGAAAGTTTTGACAGTATCAAACTCTTTTTCTTTGATTTGTTTTTTAGTTTCAGTCTTCATAATTAATAATGTCTTTTGGTGAACGTATTTCTAATGTCTGATAACCCAAACGTAAATTTACCGCATTATAGCCCCGAATTCTGTAAACATTCACAATGTGTTTGAAATTCCAGCTTACAAGAATATCCACCTTGTGAATTGTTGCAAGTGCTATATGAACACAATCGTCAAAACTTGTCTTGCCCACAACATTTTCGTCAATATAACTTTTTGCAAGATTAATTGCTTCATCTGTCATTTTAACAAGCTCCAAATTTTCTTTTGGCAGGTCTCTGAAAAAAAATTTAACCTGTTCAGGTGCGTCAAATAATTCTCCTTCGGTCAAATCAGAATATACACAAACAACCTGCCCTAACTTTACTTTTTCAAATAGTTGAAGAGAAGCTTCATCAAATTCGATGTCATAAACTCCGCCAAAAACAGATGTGTCAAAATAAAACCGTTGTGTCATAAGGCAAATTTACAAAAATCCTTTGTGTTGTAAATCGTTTTAGGGTGTTTCGGAAGCTTACCTGAAACTTAATGATATCCCTTTGCTGTACCCTCATTATAAATACCTGGCAATAGCCTTATTTTTTCTTTTAACCATGCTGGCTTTCAGATTTTCATGCTCCTGCAAAGCTGCAATAAGTGTTTTGGATTTACGAACAGAAGATACTTTCCTCACAAAATCTAATGAAGAAAGTAAAGATGAAAGTTGTTTTGCTTTACTGGATGAGTCTATTTCGATAATTAAAGTTTGCATGTCAATATTTTTACAAATGCAGCAATTTAAAAAAATACTTGTCTCGCTTTTGGCGTAGATTCTGCCCGCCAAAAATTTCAGAATAAAAAGCCGGTGCCTGCTTCTAATAAAGAAGCTACCCGGCCTTTAATTTTTATTTCGCCACTTGTTGGTTCGGTAATGCGGCTTGGTATTTTTAAGAGGGTGCTTTTGCCGGCACCATTGCGGCCAATAATGCCCACCCTGTCTCCCTGTTCAATTTCAAAGTTTACATCTTTCAAAGCTTGCCCGAACGGCTCAGCCAGGCGGGCCCAAAACGCTGCTTTGCTGGTAACTGTTTTAGATTTCCACCCCGGAAAGGCAAGAATCTTCTTCGCCCTTTGCGCCATCAGATCCCCAGGCTATTTTCCCAGCTTACTCCCTGGTAAAGCCGTAGTAACTATCTTTGAAGTGCATAGTGTATTATATTAAATGGATAATCAAATCGTATCAATAGCTTCCTTTTCCGCAAACAATGGCTTTTCTTCAACCTTTGCTTTTAGCACATTATCACATTTGCATGCTAAATATTATCCGCAAAAGTCCTCTCCATCTTTCTGAAATAATAAATACCTGCCCACAAAAAACCAATGGTCATTAAAACCGAAACAATAAAAGAGCGCCAGTGCATCGGGTCGCCCAGCAGGCACCATCTAAAGCCATCTATTACACCTACCATGGGGTTGAGCGAATAGAGCATCCGGTATTTTTCATTGATAACAAAACTGCTGAAGCCAACGGGGCTTACATATAAACCGAATTGCACTATAAAGGGTATGATATACCTGAAGTCGCGGTACTTTACATTTACGGCAGTAAGGTAAAGGCCAATACCAAATGCACAGGTAAAAGCCAGCAACACAAACAAAGGAAAGAAAATGATATGCCATGAGGGTAAATAACCATACCAGGCAAACATAATGAGCATAATGCCAAACGAAATGGCCAAATCAACCAGGCTGGTGATGACCGAACTGGCCGGTATGATCATCCTGGGAAAATATACCTTGGTAATAAGGTTGGCATTGCCCACCAGGCTGCCACTGCTTTCGCTGAGGGCATTGCTGAAAAACTGCCAGGGCAACATACCTGCAAATACCATGAGGGCATAGGGTGCAGTGCCGGGGTTATCCAGGTTGGCAACCTTGCTGAACAGTACAGTAAAAATAATAGTGGTGAGTACCGGCCTTATCACACTCCAGGCCACCCCGAGTACGGTTTGCTTGTAGCGTACTTTTATATCCCGCCAGCTAAGGATGTAAAAAAGTTCCCGGTAGCGCCAGAGGTCTTTCCAGTAATTTTTTTCGGCACGACCGGGAGCAATGACGAGATCCCAGGCGGGCTTTGCGGTATTTTTTGTTGTGAGCATTATTTTGTTAGCTTCTTATTTTTTTGCCACTAATTATACGAATGAATCGAATTGATTTGTATCTCCTTTTTTCCTATATCCTCTTAGCCAGCCACCCGGTCTCCAACTTCAGCCCCCCGGATAAATTAGCACATCAGCTAATTAGCACATTGGCCTTTATATATCCTCTCAATTACTTCTACCACTTTCATCCCCTCTTCCGCTGTTGTTGCTACAATCGCTTTTCCCTTCAGCACATTCACTACATTTTCAAAAACATAATGGTGGTTGGCGGCACTGCCTTTGTAAGTGCCATAATCATTGGCCGGGTTTGATGCTGGCAGTTGGGGCATTGTATAATTTTTTATATTGCAAAGCTGCACTTCGTTCATGTACTGCCCTCCTAGTTTTACGGTTCCGTTTTGTGCAATAATGGTAATGCTGCTTTCTGCATTTTGGTTCCATACGGCAGTAGAAAAATTGAAGCTGCCCACACCGCCGTTTTTAAAGCTGAAGTTTACAAAACCTGAATCATCAAATTCTGTTAAATGCTGATGGTTAAAATTGGTAAATCGGCTGCTGATACTTTCAATATCGCCAAAAAGCCAGAGCAGTATATCTATAAAATGGCTGAACTGGGTAAAGAGTACACCACCGTCTAATTCCTTTGTGCCATGCCAGTTGCCTGCTGTATAATAACGTTCATCCCGGTTCCAGTAGCAGTTTACCTGCACCATGTAAATATTGCCTAAGATTTTTTGTTCTGTAATTTCTTTTAACCATACTGCCGGCGGCGAATAACGGTTTTGCATTACACAAAATATATG
>JANNAM010000049.1:0-2309 GCA_031384415.1 Bacteroidota bacterium | reverse complement strand
CAAGGGCTGTCTGCAATTGGGGTTCATATTTTGGAATGTTCAGAGACAAATATGAACCCCAAGGGCTGTCTGCAATTGGCATTTCAACTTGTCCACCTGCTGAAAGTCCGTTGAATAATTTGTCAGCTTCTTCTTTGCTTTCTGCACTAACTACAATTTTGCTTCTGTTCTCATTTTCGTTTGTTCGGCCCATTATTTCAGGTACATCATTAGCCATTAAAATATTTTTACCAATTGGTAAAGCAATGTGCATTATTTTATTTGCTTCATGTTCAGGTACTGGAAATTCAGCACTTGCTAAATCTTTGAAACGCATTATTTTTGAGAACTCTCCGCCAAATACTGATTTGTAAAAGGTAAATGCTTCTTCTGCATTGCCGTTGAAATTAATGTGTGGATTGATACTTGCCATAATTTAAATTGTTATTGAAATTTTATTTTTTAATTAATCCAATTCTTCACACTCTTAACAAAAAGTTTCAGTAGTCGTGGTTTTTCAATGTATTGTCCGTTTGTAGTGTGTCGCTGTCTTGCCCTGAAATAGGTTGACCATTTTTTGTGATAAAATATGGTTTGTTTTTTAAAGTTACCCCGGAACATTGATAAGCTTTAAAAAATCTTATAAGGGATTTTTTAAAGCTTATCAACATTCCTAATCGTTTGTTTTTTGTAAGATATATAATCGTGTTTTTGTAGTTTATGAGCAAGGGTAGGTGTCATCATTTCTAACGACCGGTGTCTTCTTTCGTTGTTGTAAATATCCACAGCTTGTTGTAACATTTTGTTTGCAATTTGGAGTGATGGGATTGTTTTAATCAACCCAAATTCATATTTGAGGGTTTGGTTTATTCTTTCTGCTACAGCATTTTCATAGGGGTCATATTTTTCTGTTGTGCTTAATATCATTCCTTTGTCTTCTGCAAATTCCGAATAGTCAGGACAGCAATACTGGATGCCTCTATCGCTATGGTGAATAATATTTTGATGGTTGTGTTCGCAATTTTTTAAAGCCATTGTCAAGGCTTCTTTTACCATGCCAACTCTCATATTGTCATCTAGTTTATAGCCCATTATTTTTTTTGAATACAGGTCGGTAACCAGGGCAAGGTATGCATGTTTGTCTTCGAGTTTAATGTAGGTAATATCGGTTACAAAAACTTGCTCAGCATACGTTGTAACAAGGTCTTTTATACGGTTTGGCGACTTATGATAAAAGTGCTTAGAGTCAGTGGTGATAAAGCATCTATTGGTTTTTGGCACCAGCAAATGGTGGTTTCTGCAGAACTTTAAAAATCGGTCTCTTCCCATTTTTATATTACTTTCTTTGAGCTTCTCTACAATATCTAAGTGTAGTTTTTCTGTGCCATACCTGGGCATTTTTTTACGGATGGGTTCTATCATTTTTTTAATAGTAACAGCTTCCATTTCTTTTCTTTTAATAGCCTTTAATTTTTGATAATAAGCTTGTTTAGAGAGCCCGAAACATTCGTAGAGCCATTTTATTTTGTAAGCTTTTTTTTCTTTCTGGCTATCTCGTTTGCTAATGCTTCGGGCAAGTACTTTTTTGAGAGTTCCTCGCCTGTTACTTTTTCAAAATCTACAATAATGTCCTGTTGTAGATCTTTAATAAATTCTAGGGCTTCAATGCGTTCTTTGAGTTTTTTATTTTCTTGTTTTAAGCTCATGCCTTTTTTATTTTGCTCAAAGGTGCTTAATTTTTGGATCCAGTAGGTAATGGAGCTCCGGGAAATATTGTAAACTTCTGCGGCATGGTTAATAGAAATCTGTCCATTATGGATTTTGTCAATCACGGAAAGTTTGAAATCGAAACTTGCTTTTTGGTACTGTTTTTTTCGGCAGCCTGCCGTTTTGTTCTGTGTCATAGTGTTGCTAAAATTGTTTAATTTTTAGTCAACCTATTTTAGGGCTTGTCATACGTTTTAGTAGCAGCCAACGAGCAGGGCTTTGTGCAGTTGGGGAATTGACCAACTGTCTGCCCGGAACTGAAGCTAAATTTATAACTAAAAGCCGAAGTTTAGAACTACTGCCCGGCAGAATTACGTCCGCCGAATATAAAGCTTGGATATGCACTGCCGATTATTGTTTCAACGTCGAGCCCCAATTGCACAAAACCTTTTGTTGTAGGCAGGCAATTTGGTCACCATAATGGCATGTTTTTTTGCGGGACTGTCAGAGAAAAATTTATTTGGCGTAATTCTGTTGGGCAGTAGTTCTAAACATCGGCTTTTAGTTATAAATTTAGCTTCAGTTCCGGGCGGACAGTTGGTTAATTCCCCAACTGCACAAAG
>JANNAM010000048.1:0-9621 GCA_031384415.1 Bacteroidota bacterium | reverse complement strand
CGATAAAAAATCCAAAGAAAAATGTTTTAATGGTAGCAGGTATAATATCTATAAAATCCAAAGAAGAAAGTACCTGCGAAAAATAACGGAATATAGTAACATCGCTATGAATATTCATACCAACATATCCGCCAAAAACTCCAATGCCATCTGCAAACACCACCAGCAACGGAACCATCAGTGTGGTGGCCAGCACCCTTGTAACAACCAGATACTTATAAGGATTGATGGCAGAAACTTCCATTGCATCTATTTGCTCTGTTACTTTCATCGAACCCAGCTCGGCGCCAATGCCTGATGCAATTTTTCCGGCACAAATCAATGCTGTAATTACCGGGGCAATTTCCCTTATCAACGAAAGGGCCACCATGCCCGGCAACCATGATTCGGCACCAAACTCAGCCAGTGTAGGCCTTGTTTGAAGCGTAAGCACCAGGCCCATAATAAAACCTGTAATACCAACCAGTGGCAGCGATTTGTATCCAATAATATAACATTGCCTGAAAAATTCTTTTATTTCAAAGGGTGGCTTAACCACTTCTTTAAAAAACTTTGCAGTAAAGATGGAAACGTTACCGGCATCGGTAAAAATATTTTTAAGATAAATTGCCAAAATTTTATACAGGTTTAATCATTAATAAAGCATCAAAGCGTGAAGAGTTTAAAAACCTGATTCTCATAAAAGCAGACTTTATGCCAAAAAACTGATAAGTTATAATATTCTTTAGTGCTTCTGTTAAGTTGCCTGCCAATAATTCAGTATATAATTGGGTAATAAATAATTCGCAGGTTTCAAAAATTGATAACAATTCTTTCCCTTCTTCTTTATTTGAATTTGTTTTCTTTTCCCATTCGCCATCCAGTAGTTCATAAATACAAGGTAAACTGGGTATTATTGCAGCGCTTCTTAGCTGATAATTTAATTCCATCGCATACTGATTGGCTTCGGCAGCAATAGCACACAAAGCATTTCTTAAATACTTGTTGTCAATTTCATCTGCAATCATTTCAAATTTCGCCGATAATTGGGTTAAATAAGATAGCATTATAGAAATATTATTTTCCCCATTTTCCATTATCCAAATATTGATGTTAGAATTTAGAACAGTAAGTAAAGGTCTGCACATTTAACAGACCAGGTGTTACACATTTCAAAGAAATAGTTATATTATTCACAGATTTTACTACTTATTCATTATTTTATTATAAAATAAAAATCTCCAGTTGCTGCAAAGCCGGAGATTATATTTTTTCAATAGCGGTTATTTTTAAAAATCAATCTTTATAGGCTTTTACATAGGCATCTAATTCATTTCTGCTAGCCTGGGTGCCCAGTAAGTCATACAACTGACTGAAATTGAGCTTGTCAGTAATAGTGCGGTATGACAATTTAGCCAGTATAAGTTTGTTACTTTCAAAAGATACCAAAGGAATTAATTGCTTTGCCTGGGCAGTGGTAAAAAAATTGAGGGTACTGTTAAATGCAACACTTAAAGAGTTCATTTTTTCGTTGGGAAAATATTGTTTCTGTATGGTTGAGTATAAAGTATTAAAGTTAGCATCGGACATGGCTACGTTTGTAATGATACCTCCATTGTTATTATTTATATAAACTGCTAATTCATCCCTGCTGGCCTGGGTACCAAATAAATTATAAACCTGGCTGAAATTAACCGGGTCGGTAATCCGGTGATATGATAATTTAGCTAATTGCAGCCTGCTGCTTTCTGATCCCACTATTTGTATCAGCATACTTGCCTGGGTAGTAGTAAAATAATTATAAACATTTTTGAAAGTACTGGTTAATGTATTTAACTGTGTACTAACGGGCCATTGCTTTTTAATATCCTCATATAAAGAGTTGAAGTTAGCTTCGGTCATAGCAGTACCGGCAGTACCTCCCCCCGTATAACCATTGCTTACAAAAGCTGTTAATTCATCTTTGCTGGCCTGGCTGTTCAATAAATCGAACAACTGGCCAAAGTTAACAGGGTCTGTTGTGCTTCGATAGGATAATTTAATCAATTGAAGCCTGTAGTTTTCAGCAACTACTATCTGAATTAACTGGCTTGCCTGGTAAGTGGTAAAATAGTTGGCTGTATTATTAAATGCATTGCTTAAAGAATTAAACTGTGTGGCTACTGGCCACTGGCCTTTAATTTCATTGTACAAAGTATTGAATGCAGCACCCTGCATGGCAACTTTAAGATTGATATTATCATCATTGTAATTATTTACATAAAGTTCTAACTCATCTTTACTTGCCTGATTGTTTAATAAATCGTACAGTTGGTCAAAATTATCAGGATCGGTAATGCCACGATAAGATAATTTAGCCAGTTGTAGCCGGTAATTCTGAGCATTTACCAACTGGATTAATTGAACGGACTGAAAAGCAGTAAAATAATTATCAGTATTGTTAAATGCATTAGCTATTACAGCTCTTTTATTATTAGCGGACTGCTGAGTTCTTACATTCTTTAATAACGCATTAAACCTGGTATTGCCCATTGCAGGCTGATTACCAGCAATTGCTGTTATCTTTTTTTCAATTAACTCAAGGCTTCCGTTTGCATTTACATTTACCTGCATATCGTATCCGCTTCTTAAATTAAAAACTGCAGTAATTATATCTGTTCTTTTAGTATTTAAGTACGTACGGGTAAATTGTAAAATATGCTGAGCCATGTCAAGGTTATTGAGGGCAATGATTGTTTTATTTGCTAATACGGAGCTGTTGCTAAGATTATAATACTTCCCATCAACTGATAATTCCAGGTTTTTATTACCGTTAACAGTAATATTTACCTTACTAATATTTTGTTGTGCTAAAACCGATACAGCCATTAAGAGGCCGGATAAAATGATTGATATTTTTTTCATAATAATTGCTTTAAATAATGCAACCGCAGTAATCTGTAGATGAAATATATACTCCGTTGAAGCAGTGCTAAAAGGTAATTTAAAATTGTTTGGATTGCATGTTTTAACTAAACAAAGATGATTGATTTGCAGCCCGAAACTGTTACACGATTCCCGGAATAACTTACAACATTCACACAATTCAGTCGTTCAGAATCTTATTTTCTTCTTTAATTCTTATATACAGCATAATAAAATTGAGAAGTGTAAAAACAACTGCAGTATAATACAAATGAAATGAGAGGGGGATAACAGCAATTTCGGCAATTACAATCAGGTAATTCGGATGTTTAAAATATTTGTAAGGCCCTTTTTTTACCAGCGGAACATTTGCAATGTGATAAATTTTTGTGTTCCAGAATTTACCCAGCGATAAAATAACCCAGGTTTTAAATACAAGCAATAAAAAGTAAAGTAGTAAGAAAAATAAACTATAGCCTGTTGTTTGCTGTGTAAAATATTCAGCAATCAATGAAATGATAAATAAGGTATGAAGCACAACAATAAAAGGGTAATGATTTTTGCCATACTCAACTGCAGCATTTTGCAGCAGCCATTGTTCATTTCTTTTCGAAAGCAGCAATTCGCCAAGCCGCAACAGAATTATAAATGAAATAAAAAGAATGAAAAGCATTTTAGTCAGTTGTCATTTGAAGCAAGACCATTTCACTCGAAAAACCAGGACCCATCGATACCATTAATCCATATCCATCTTCAAAGCCCTGTGTAAAAAAACTTTCCAGCACATATAAAACTGTCGGGCTGCTCATATTGCCATTGTCGTTCATCGCCTCCCGGGTATTTTTTAGAAAATCTCCCTGCACCGGCAACGCCTCTTCATAAGCCGACAATACTTTTTTGCCCCCGGGGTGAAAGATGAAATTCTTTATATCTGAAAGTTTTAGATTGTTTTTTGCCAGAAAAGAAGTAACATCTGCATTAATATTTTCTAAGATGATGGTTGGAATATCACGTGAGAATAAAACCTTAAATCCCTTATCCAAAAATTCCCAGCCCATCACATCCAGGGTATCGTAATACAATTTGCTTTGGGTGGCCAGAAAACCGATCTTTTTGTTTGTTTTGTTATGCTGGTTATCCCCTGTAACGATGCAGGCAGCCACACCATCTGCAAATAAACTAGCACCTATGAAATTACTTTTACTGTAATCATTTCGTAAAAAAGTCAATGAACATAATTCTACTGCAACAACCAACACAACAGCATCAGGATTGGCCTTAGCCAAAATACTGGCTTTTGAAAATCCAGCAACGCCGCCGGCACATCCCAACCCAAAAACAGGAATGCGGTTGATATTTTGATTCAGCTTCATGGCATTGACGATAAGAGCATCGAGACTGGGAGTAGAAAGCCCGGTGGTAGAGATAAAAATAATATCTGTTATTTCTTCTTTGCTGATTTGTGCAATAGCAATACTTTCTTCGATTGCCTTGATGGAATACTCCAGGGAAATTTTTATATACTCAGCGTTTTGATCCTGGAAGGCATGAATAGCTGAATAGTATTCAAGTGGCTTGCAAAAATTTCTTGTTTTTATTTCAGTATTATCAAAAGCGCTCATCATTCTTTCCACCTGCGGAAACGAGGGCGCAAATAATTCTTTGGCATATTGCTTTACTTTTTGCTGATCAACTTTAAAGGGAAAATCAATTTTTGATATGGATGCTAATGAGGGCATGATTATAAATATTACTTAAGATCAATATTGTTTTTCTAATCTGTTTGCTGCTGAGTAATCCGAAAATTATTTTTTGATAATCCCGGAAAAAATATCAAATGGCTTAGCGATTTTTTTTTCAGTTTCAAAATCTTGTTTCCAAACTTTCTCAATACCTGTACTTTTCTTAATGTACGGTTTATAAGTTGTTATATTTTTAGCTGCAGTAATTGGCTCAGATGAATGATTGGACCCGGAGCCAGGATATGCAAATAGAAAAATTACCGCAATTATTTGGAAAATAGTTCCAAAACTTTCTTTCGTAAAAGTTTTCATCAGGTTTTAATTAAAACATATAACCGACTTATTATACTCAGAAGTCAAAGTCAGAAAATAATTGCGGGGCTAAAGCATTTATTTTATCCACTGCTTTCAGCTCTGTTCATTCCAATTGCCATTATGATGCAAACATCTCCATCTCCACAATTACATCCTTTCCATATACCAGCTCAGTTCTTTTTCCATTTTTTTATACCGGAAAATAGTTGTGATGATTTTTTGTAGTCGTATAAAAGCAGTTTCGCTTTTTACTACATAATCAAAAGCCCTGTGGTGCATGCAGTTGATGGCCACATCAATTTTGTCCTGGGATGACAAAATAACCACAGGTATATCGGGGTTGAAAGCTTTTATTTTATCTAATGTGGCTATTCCGTTCATAGCGCCTTTATCAATTCCGTCGAGGTGGTAATCTAAAATAATTACATCGGGGTTGTGAGATAAATGTTGCATACAAAGTTCGCCGGTTGCAAATGTTTCAATTTCAAAATCGGCATGCTGCAGAAATTCAATTTCCAGTGATTTTAAAAACAAAGCATCGTCATCTACCAGGAAAAGTTTTATTTTTTCTGTTTTCATATTGTATTGCTTTTAATCTTATTCAATTCTTCTTCTAATTCTTTACATGCCTGCAGGCAAATATTTTCAAGCTGCAAAACCATATTTGATATGCCCTCTGTCTGCTGCTGAGTACTTGCATATTCCTGCACCTTCCTGGCCATGTTTTCAAAATCGGTGCTGATGCCTACTATTGAAAAGGATGGGATTATTTTATGTACCGCTGCATACAAAGCTGTCCAGTCCTGATCATGCAGGCTTTTTGTCATAGCAGTAATTAAGGGTGGCGTCTGTTCCAGGTAAAGTGAAATCATTTCCCTCATCAGCTCCGGGTTCGATTTTGTACGGTGCAGCAAATATGCCATATCAATACACCTTAACTTTTGACTTCCGGTATCTTCTTCGCTGTCTTCTTTTATTTTTATCAAAATAGGTTTCTTTACAAGGCCAACGATTTTGTTGTACAACAATCTTTCGTCAACAGGTTTTGCTATGTAATCGTTCATGCCAACGGCTTTGCATTTTGCCAAATCAACTGTAGTTACATCAGCAGTTAAAGCAATAATGGGAATTTTAGAATTCATTGTTTTCCGGATGTATTCAGTAGCTTCAAAGCCGTTCATTTCCGGCATCTGCAGGTCCATCAATATAATATCGTAAGATTTAGTCTGTAGTATTTCAATGGCAATTTTTCCATTTGCAGCAATATCCCGTTCAAATCCAAAATCATCCAGCAAAGTTTTCATCAGCAACTGGTTGAGTGCAATATCTTCTACTACCAGTATTTTTATATTCCTTATTTCTGTATCCAGTTCCTCTATTCCCGTATCTAATTCAGCTTCAGCATTGGTTTTTTTAAAACTTAAAATAAAACTAAAAGTTGTGCCTTCATCAACCTTGCTTTTAACGCTGATGGTTCCGCCCTGCGGCTCCACCAGTTGTTTTACAATGGCAAGGCCCAGGCCGGTGCCTCCATATAACCTTGATGTGCCACTTGATGCCTGTTGAAAGTTTTCGAATATTTTTTCCAGCTTGGTTTCCAAAATTCCAATACCTGTATCGGTAACTGCAAACTCAATAGTAACATTTTCTTCATCTTCCGCAATCAGGCGAACACTTACTGTTATTTTTCCTTTTGTTGTAAACTTTACTGCATTGCTTACAAGATTTAAAATAATTTGGTGCAGGCGTACGGGGTCGCCAACCAATACTTCCGGAATCTTGTTATCGTATTCTTTTACCAGTTCTAAATTTTTTTCCTGAATTTTTGTTTCAAATAAATGAAGCATCGCCGAAATGGACAATGCCAATTTAAAAGGTGTTTTTTCGAACGTCATTTTTCCTGCATCCACTTTTGCCAAATCAAGTATATCGTTAATGAGCACTATTAATGAATCGCCGCTTATTTTTATAGCTGATAAATATTCTTTTTGTTTGGTAGACAAATCTGTTTTCAACAGCACTTTTGTAAATCCTATAATCGCATTCATGGGCGTACGGATTTCATGACTCATGTTGGACAAAAACTGCTGTTTTGCTTTCACTGCATCTTCGGCTGTCCGGGTGGCAGTTTCGGCTTTACTTTTTGCTACCTCAGCAATTTCTGTTGCCAGCTCGGCAAATACCCTCGCCTCTGTCAATTCCTTTTCAATTCTTTTTTGCTCGGTAATAACTCTTGCTACTACCACAGCACCAAGCACATTGCCTCTGTCATCTTTATAAACCGATCCGTTAAATAATACATCGGTAAGTTCTCCATCTATTATAGTTAACGGAAAATCTGCAACAAAACCCGCTGTAAAAACCTGTTGATAGCCCTGACGTGCTTTATCGGGGTCGGTAAAATAATTAGAAAAATCTCTACCGATTAAATGCTCCCGTGATTCTCCCGTTATTTTTACAGTTGCCTGATTCATGTCAGTGATTTTTCCTTCAGGACTGATTGCAAATAATGGGTCACGGCTTGCCTCAATAAGAGTAAGAGAATACTTGGAAAGTAATTTTTGTGCGGTAACATCTCTTGCCACAATTACAACACCCAGCACATTATCTGCATCATCTTTATATACCGATCCGTTGAATAATACATCGGTGAGCTTGCCATTTATATGGCGAAGTGTAAGTGGAGAATCGGAAACAGATCCTTTTGCAAATACTTCCTGATAAACTTCACGTGCCTTTTGTGGTTCTGTAAAATAATCAAAGAAGTCAGAGCCTGTAAGCTTTTCCCGGGTCATACCGATTATATTCACCGTTGCTTCATTCATATCTGTAATCTTACCCTTGGTGTTTATAGTAACCAACGGGTCAAGGCTTGCTTCAATAAGACTAAGCGAATATTGAGCGGCCAATTTTAAAGAAAAGCTGAATGCTTCAAGTTCCTTATTGGCAATTTCCCGTTTTTCCTTCTCATTGTTTTGAAAGTTAAGTTCTATGTCTGCAATGACTAACTCCGCTGCCCGCTTTTCTTTTTCTCCGGTCTGAAATACAAGTTCTTTATTCGCAATAACTAATTCTGCCGCCCGTTTTTCTTTCTCATCATTTTGAAATACAAGTTCTTTGTTGGCAATGCCTAATTCGGCCGCCCGTTTTTCTTTCTCATCGTTTTGAAATACCAGTTCCTTATTGGCAATGCTTAACTCAGCTGCCCGTTTTTCTTTCTCATCGTTTTGAAATACAAGTTCCTTATTGGCAATGCCTAACTCAGCTGCCCGTTTTTCTTTCTCATCGTTTTGAAATACAAGTTCCTTATTGGCAATGCCTAACTCGGCTGCCCGCTTTTCTTTCTCATCGTTTTGAAATACAAGTTCCTTATTGGCAATGCCTAACTCGGCTGCCCGTTTTCTCTTTTCTTCTTTTTGAAAAGCAAGTTCGTTGTTAGCAATAAGTAACCCTGCCGCCAGCTTACTGTTCTCACTTTTTTGAAAAGCAAGTTCTTTGCGAACAACAGTTAACTCATCCTCATTATCCTTCATTTTTTTTGCCATATTTCTTATCAATATTTTATTTAAACATTACAATTAATATTTTAATTCCCGATTTCTTCAATCGGGCTGCGCCTTTTATCTTTCAGTTTTTTAAAATGAGACGGCGAAAGGCCCGTAACTTTTTTAAACTGGTTGGACAGATGGGCAACACTGCTGTAATTCATCTTCCAGGCTATTTCAGTAATGTTCAGTTCGTTGTAAATAATCAGTTCTTTTATCCGCTCAATTTTATGGGTAATGATGAACTGTTCAATCGTAGTTCCCTGCACTTCCGAAAATATATTTGATAAATAAGTATAATCATGATTCAATTTTTCACTTAAAAAATGAGAAAAATTTGTTTTGATTATTTCATCTGTGTGATGAACCATTTCAACAATTACATTTTTTATTTTTTCAATTAACACCGCTCTTTTATCATCCATCAGCTCAAGCCCCGAATTTAATAACCCCATTTTCAGCTCCTCCCGCTGTTGCGGAGTGATGTTCTCCATCACTTCTACTTCGCCCAGGTCAACCACAATAAAATGCACCCCAAGTTTTTTCAACTCTTCTTTCACCGCCATTTTGCAACGGGCACTCACCATGTATTTAATAAATAACTTCAAATAAAACTTTCCTGATAAAATGTTACGGGTAAAGGTCAGCCCATTTAAACAGGGCAGTGTTACATAACTTTTTAAAAAAGTTACATAATTCACACATTTTCCAGTGTGTGCCGTTTTTTGTTTTTAAGCGATTTGAAAAAAGAAGGAGTTAAACCAGTTATTTTTTTAAACTGGTTAGACAGGTGCGCCACACTGCTGTAATGAAGCTTCCAGGCAATTTCAGTAAGGTTAAGTTCGTCGTAGATGATGAGTTCTTTTACCCGTTCAATTTTATGGAGCAGTATGAAATGCTCAATGGTGGTCGCTTCAGTCTCTGAAAAAAGGTTGGATAAATATGTGTAGTCATAATCTAATTTTTGGGCCAGGTAATCCGAAAAATTAGTTCTGGGCAGTTCATCTGAGTAATGAACCATTTCTATAATTACATTTTTTATCTTTTCAATCAGCATAGCTTTTTTGTCATCCATCAGTTCAAGCCCCGACTTAAGTAAAGAGGTTTTGATTTCCTCCCGCTGTTGTTGTGTAATA
>JANNAM010000033.1:0-2369 GCA_031384415.1 Bacteroidota bacterium | reverse complement strand
GCGCCAACTACCCGGCTTAGTATAAAGAAAAAGGCTCCAGCCTTATGTGCATTTATTCCAAATCTTGTTTCCAGGTAGGTATAAATAGAAGTAAGGTTCATTTTATAATACAGGGGTATTAACACAAATGCAATGACCATGTAACCTATTAAATAACCCAGCACTATCTGAAAATAATAAAAATTGCCGCCGCCCACACCACCCGGCACACTTACAAACGTAACGCCGCTTAGTGATGTGCCAATCATTCCAAATGCCACCAGCATCCAGTCGCTGTATTTATTGCCAATAAAAAAAGATTCATTGTTGCTGTTACGGCTGGTTAAATATGCTACCAGTAAAAGAATGAGGAAATATCCTATTACAAAAGAAAATAAAACTATTGGAGACATGATGGGTTATAAGTTATAAGTGATGAGTTATAAGTGGCAATTTCTTGATTAATAATTAGCTTGCAACAAAATTCAAGTTAATTAAATTATGGCAATTAGTTCACTGGCGGTTTTTTGTGGCAGCAAAACGGGTAATAACCCTTTGTTTGTACAGCATGCAAAACAACTGGGGTATTTACTGGCCGAAAAAAATATTACTGTAATTTATGGCGGTGGCAATAAAGGCATCATGGGTGCATTGTCAAATGCCATGATGGAAAAGAATGGTAAAGTAATTGGCATCATCCCCAAATTATTGCTGGCATGGGAAGCACAGCATGAAGGCATTACCGAACTGATAATTTCAGATGACATGCACAGCAGGAAAAAAATGCTTTATGAAAAATGCGATGCCGCCATCATTTTACCCGGCGGCTTTGGTACGCTGGACGAACTGTTTGAAATGCTTACCTGGAACCAGCTCAGCATCCACGACAAAAAAATTTTTATATTGAACACCGCAGGTTTCTACAATCATTTAATAGCGCACAATAAAATGATGCAGCAGGAAAATTTTTTGTACGACTCCCCTGAACAAAGAATGACAATACTTTCATCGCCGGAGGAATTGGCTGAATTTCTGTAAAATTTATCTCCTTCTGCCACCGCCCTGGAACAAGGCAATATTGTAACCAGCCCTTATAACAGGAAAATTTCTTCCCAGCCCGTCCACATAGGGCGACTCTGCCACTTTAGAAACATCCCATAAAACAGATACATAATAATAACTGTCTCCCGTTCCCTGCCGGCCGCTGGTGTAGCCGCCGCCAATTAAAACACTATTGGCATCTACTTTATCGCTGGCAGGCATATAACCGCTGCCCGAAGCCGGAATATATTTCAGTTTGATAAAATTATGTTCATACTGTGCCTGTGCAAATAAAAATTTTACAGGAAACAACCGTACAAAAGCACCAGGCCCGTAAACAGTTTGTCTTATCTTATCGCCATACACCTGGTAGTCACGCTGCGATGTATAATTGATGTTGCCCGAAATGGCAACATCTACAAACCTGTTGAGGCTGTACCCAAAATATGGACCAATACCAAGGCCGGTGCCGCCATTAAAAAATGATGCTGTTACATTACCGCCGGTAAAAAGATTTTCTTTTTTAAAACCTTTAACAGCTTTGTCCTTTTCTCTCTTTTGTGCATTAACAGAAAAAACTGCTGATGAAAACAGGATTGCAAAAAATATTTTTTTCATGGTCTGTAATTTTAAAACGGATTTATAATTTGTTGAGATTATTTTGACTTTACTTTTTAAGAAAATGTTTAATCAGCATCAAATATTTTTCCGCTGTTAAGAATATTATTGGGGTCGAATACTTTTTTGATGCCTTTCATCAGCAAAAGGTTAGCTTCGTCAAAAACAATATCCATGTATTCTTTCTGAATTAATCCAATTCCATGTTCGCCGCTGATGGTGCCGCCCAAAGACTTCACTAATTTAAACAGGGCTTTTAATGCAGGAATTACTTCCGGATTATTCAAACTGTAAATGCTTCCTTCTTTTTTTATGCGGATGTGTAAATTACCGTCGCCGGCATGGCCGTAACAAACAGCTTGAAAATTATATTGCTTGCCCAATTCTTTTACGCCTCTGATTAAAGCCGGCAATTCTGCCCTGGGCACCACAGTATCTTCTTCAATTGTGTAACCATCTAATTTCACTGCTTCTGCCACCCGGCGGCGAAGTTTCCAGAGTTCGGTCTTTTGTTGTGCATCATCTGCAAAAAAAAGTTCGCCGCAATCATACTCAGTTAATAATTCAGCAATGGCTTCCATTTCTTTCATTAAAGTTTCGGGATGATTGCCATCTACTTCAATAATTAAATGAGCTGCCATATCATCTGTTACAGGCACAGCATTGCTATCCACCATCCGGCTTACAATCTTTAATGCATCAATTTCCACCAGTTCCAAAGCGCTGGGTGT
>JANNAM010000025.1:0-2470 GCA_031384415.1 Bacteroidota bacterium | reverse complement strand
CATTACATAAGTAACCATTTTTAAAACCACATGTGCCAACGAATCCAATGCATGAATAATTGGTTCGCCCTTTTTGCCAATGGCAGTTAAGGCTATGCCAAAGAAAACAGAGAACACCACCAGTTGCAAAATTTCGTTGTTGGCCATTGCTTCTACCACACTGCGTGGCACCACATGCTCTACAAACTTTGACAGTGAAAACCCTTTCGATTTTTCGAGCAAATCATTAACACCGGCCATATCTGTGTGGCTAATATCAACACCCACGCCGGGCTTAAAAATATTAACCAGTATTAGTCCAAGTGATAATGAAATTAAAGAAGCAGAAATAAACCATAGCATTGCCTTGCCTCCTACTCTGCCAACAGTTTTCATATCGCCCAGTTTGGCGATGCCTACTACAAGTGTAGCAAAAACAATGGGTGCAATAATCATTTGCACCATTCTTAAAAAGATGGTGGTAAGCAGTTTTATATTATCTGCAAAAGTTTTTATTGTTTCGGGCCTGTAGCTTTCATGTACATAATAGCCCACAACAATTCCTAAAAACATTCCTAATACAATATAAAGTGTAAGCCTGCTTTTTTTTGTTGGCTGCTGTGTTATTTCCATGTTGGAGCAATTAGTGCCGCAATATAATATTTAAAACCTGTTATCCACAACGGGCTTTTAAAAAATTACCGGAGGTTGTTTAATTAAAAATTTATTGCTTATTTTTCCATTCCCTTAGTTAACGGGGTATTATTAATTAAAACCAAACAACTGATATGAGTTTATTTGTTAGAAAGCCAATGGAAGCTTTAATGAATGAATCCCAGGAAACTGGTACACATACATTAAAAAGAACCCTCGGAGCCGGTGGTTTAATCGCTTTAGGAATTGGAGCCATTATTGGCGCCGGTTTATTTTCTATAACAGGTATGGCGGCCGCTAATCATGCAGGGCCTGCAATTACACTTTCATTTGTTGTAGCGGCATTGGGTTGCCTATTTGCAGGATTGTGCTATGCAGAATTTGCTTCAATGATTCCCGTGGCTGGTAGTGCATATACATATTCCTATGCTACTATGGGTGAATTTATTGCCTGGATTATTGGGTGGGATCTTGTGTTGGAATATGCAGTTGGCGCAGCAACCGTAGGCATAAGCTGGAGCCGCTATCTTGTTAAGTTTTTAGAGGGCTTTGGTGTTCATCTTCCTACAGAACTTACGGTTGGCCCTTGGGATGGAGGTATCATTAACTTACCAGCAGTTTTCATTATTGTATTAATGAGTTTATTATTAATGAAGGGAACAAAGGAAAGTGCATTCGTCAATTCAATTATAGTAGGATTAAAAATAACTGTAGTATTGGTGTTTATTTTTCTTGGCTGGAAATATATTAATTCAGCTAATTACAATCCATATATTCCTGATAATACTGGCAACTTTGGCAACTTTGGATTTAGTGGTATTATCAGGGCGGCTGCTATTGTCTTCTTTGCTTATATAGGTTTTGATGCTGTAAGCACAGCGGCACAGGAAGCCAAAAATCCTAAGCGGGACATGCCTTGGGGTATTTTAGGTTCATTGGCAATTTGCACAGTGCTTTATATTCTTTTTGCCCATGTTATGACAGGTGTTACCAGTTATACAACTTTTGCTGGCAAAGATGGCATTGCACCAGTAGCCATTGCAATAGACCACATGGGCACTGCAAATGCTGCAGGAGCTATTCAGCCTGATTATCCCTGGCTGAACCGTGCAATTGTAGTAGCGATTCTTGCCGGTTATGCTTCTGTAATTCTTGTTATGCTAATGGGGCAAAGCCGTGTTTTCTTTAGCATGAGTAAGGATGGCTTGATACCAAGAATTTTTTCAACAGTAAATCCAAAAACACAAACCCCCGCAAAAAGCAATTTATTATTTATGCTTTTTGTAAGTCTATTTGCTGCTTTTGTTCCTGCAAGAGTTGTTGGCGAAATGACAAGTATAGGAACACTCTTTGCATTTATATTAGTATGTATTGGGGTATGGGTGATGCGTAAAAAAATGCCTGAATTACCAAGGGCATTTAAAACACCAATGGTTCCTTTGGTTCCAATACTTGGAATTGTGGTTTGTCTTTTTATGATGGTTTTTTTGCCCATGGACACTTGGATACGCCTATTAGTATGGATGCTGATAGGTATGGATATTTACCTGGTATATGGTGCCAAACACAGTCACCTGGGTAATGGAACTGACAACAGAAAAGGAATGAGGATAGCACGCTATACAAGCCTTGCACTCTGTTTTTTACTAATAGTTGTTGGGTTCCTGCATCAATATACCGTTGGCTTTGATGCTGACAGAACATTGCTTTATGTAGCGCTTGCATTTGCCGTTGTTCATTTAGTTGTATTTGGCAGAAAGCTTGGAAGGAAAGAACCTGAAGCTTAATAAATTAAATTCTCAATAAAAAAAAGTCCCCAAAATATTTTGGGGACTTT
>JANNAM010000024.1:0-13857 GCA_031384415.1 Bacteroidota bacterium | reverse complement strand
TTTTGTGGAGAGTATCGGGGTCGAACCGACGACCTCTTGCATGCCATGCAAGCGCTCTAGCCAACTGAGCTAACCCCCCAAACGGAGTGCAAATATAGAAGCATCTGCCTCTGCTTCAAAATCAATTTTAATTATTTTTATTGGCAGGCGATACCGGCGTATTTGGATTAGCAGGATTTAATTTATTATCTGCCTGTGCTGCTGCTTTCATCGCTTCAATGTTCTGGCGGGCCAGTACAAAATTACTGTCTAAAGCCAACGCTTTTTCAAAATAAGTTTTTGCCTCGGGTTTTTTATCCAAATCATATAAAGCAAGGGCGTGTATATTAAAAATACCAGCCTGCAAATATGTTCTGCCAACCTGCTCGCCCACATTGTAGGTCATAATCATTTCTGGTTTGTATTGCAGTTTTTCTGCCGCCTGTGCAGTTGCAAGGCATTCGGCAAGTCGCTTAATTCCATATTGCAGTTCCATCAATTTATAAGCATGATAAGGGCTTTGTGTTTTTTTAAACAATTTTTCAAACACATCAATGGCTTCTTTGGGCTGCTGCATTTTATCCAGGCTGATGCCTTTCATTTCTAATAACCCATTGTCATCAGGTTTTGCCAGCAGGCGCTTATTTGCCCAATAAAAACACTGGGGAAAAGCTCCCAATTGCATGTACAACATCGCAAGCGTATCTCCATAAATACTATTGCCACCTTGTTCAGCCACATAATAATTTAAAGCAACAGTTGCAGTATTTATATCCCCGCTGGCAAGGGCAAGGTTAAAAGCATTGAGGTGCTGGTTATTTTTTGCAGGGCTGCTTTTAGGAGTAGTTTTTCGGGGCTGGGCAATTATTGCAATGCAGGTAAACAGAGTAACAGAAACAAGCAATATTCTTTTCATCAGTATATTTTTTTAGTGGCTCAAAATAGCAAAAAACCCGGATATAAGCCCGGGGTTTTTAGTTAAAGGTTATTGTGGCAGATCATTCCCCCCAAATCTCGTCTTTGCCATCAAGCCAAAGTTTAACCAATTCGGTAGTTACAGATTTTGGCCTCTCCAGCGGAAAGCCCAGTGCTCTGTCCCAGCAAAGGCTTGATAAAACGCCCAATGCCCTTGATACAGCAAACAATACAGTGTAAAATTCATATTCTACCATTCCGTAATGAACCAGCAAAGCGCCGCTGTGTGCATCCACATTTGGCCAGGGGTTTTTTATTTTACCCATCGTCTGAAGAACGGGTGGCACAGCTTCATAAATATTCCAAACCGTATTTACCAATGGGTCATCCGGCAAATGGCGCTTGCCAAAATCCATCTGTGCTGTAAAGCGGGGGTCAGTTTTACGCAACACCGCATGGCCATAACCCGGCACCACTTTTCCTTCGCTCAATGTTTTTTTAACGTACTCAGTTATCTGTTCTTTGGTTGGCTGTTCTGTTTGCAGTTCTTCTCTCATTTCATAAATCCACTTAATTACTTCCTGGTTGGCAAGTCCATGTAATGGGCCGGCAAGGCCATTCATGCCTGCAGCAAAACTTAAATATGGATCGCTAAGGGCAGAGCCAACAAGATGTGTTGTATGAGCAGATACATTGCCGCCTTCATGGTCGGCATGAATGGTCATATACAATCGCATCAGTTCTTTAAACTCCTCATTTTCGTAACCCATCATGTGGGCAAAATTACCAGCCCAGTCTAATAAACCATTGGGTTGAATATGTTCGCCAAATTTATATTTGCGGCGATAGATGTAAGCGGCCACTCTTGGCAACCTTGCAATCAAATCCATTGTATCATCAAACACTGCATCCCAGTAATCTTTTTTGCTCATACCTGCTGCATATCGTTTGCTGAACTGGCTTTCGGTTTGCAGTGCCATCACCGCCACCACAAACTGAGTCATAGGATGAGAACTAATTGGTAATGCTTCGATGCTGTTAAACACATGTGTTGGCACATGACTGCGGCGTTGCCAGGTGCTGGTTAAATGCTGCACATCATCTTCCGAAGGCAAATCGCCAACAAGCATTAAATAAAACAACCCCTCAGGCAAAGGCTCGGCGCCGCCGGGAGCTTTGGGTAATTTTTGTTGCAACTCAGGAATAGTATAACCCCTGAAACGAATGCCTTCCTGTGCATCCAGCAAAGAAGTTTCTGATACCAGGCCAGTGATGCCACGCATGCCCTGGTAAATCTGGCTAAGGGTTACTTCGCCAATTTTTTTATTGCCGTGCTCTTTAAGCAGTTCTTTTATTTCAACAGAAACTGTGTCGGCTTTGGCTTTAAACCTGTCTTTTATGATACCCATGATGGAGGAAGTTTGAGATTAAGAGTTATTTACAACGAAATTACGCTGTGGCTGAGTGTTAAACAAAAGTTTCGGGAGAAAGTTGGATGAATAGCTAATTTCAGAAGACTACAGCAGAGTGGGAAAAGGCCAAAAAATCAATAGCTCAAAAAATATTCTTTTGATTGATAAGTTATCTCTCTAAAAAATAATAACAGCTTTTTTACCTTTATAAAAAACTGATTATGGCAAAAACAATTAACCAGCGCATGACGGTTGCAATGGAAGGCGATTTTGTTGTATTCCTGATTGGCATGCGTATTAACCGTTTTTGGAAATTTCATAAGTGGCTGCCCGCTGCCAAAGCAATGCCCAAAATGCTTAAAGAACTTTCGCAAAAACCCGAAAGTGGTTTTTTGGGTTTTCAAATTTACGGTGGCATTCCCCCGGTAATTGTATAATACTGGAAATCATTTGAACACCTGGAAGCTTATGCAAAAGACAGGAATAGTTATCACTACCCGGCCTGGAAAGCATTTAACCAAAAAATAAAAAGCAATGGTGATGTTGGGATATGGCATGAAACCTATAAAGTTAATGCCGGCGAATATGAATGTATTTACAACAACATGCCCAAATATGGCCTTGGTAAAATTGGTGAGCTTGTTCCTGCAGTGGGCAAAAGAGAATATGCCCGAGGAAGGATTACAAAAGAAAAATGAAATTATTTAGGCGCCCTGCGGTAAAAATAAAATGCCAGCACTCCGAAAAGTATATTGGGCAACCATGCAGCCAGGATTGGAGTAAAACTTCCCTTGGTGGCAAACACAAAAGTTATACGGCTGAATAAAATATACATCACACTTATAAATACACCCAATGCCAGGTGAAGGCCGCTGCCACCTCTTACTTTGCGGCTGGCAAGCACAGCACCAATAATGGTAAGAATAAGCACCGAGACTGGAATGGCATCCCGGTTATAACGCTCTACCAGTAAAGTATTCAGCATTTCGGAACCTCTCAGCTTTTCTAATTTAATAAACTCATTTAATTCAGGAGTTGGCAACTGGTCTTTCAAATATTCGTCCCTGCGTAAATCACGGGGTTTAAAATTATAAGCCACCGTTGCAGACGGCATTCGTTTTACATCTTCATTCACTCCATTGATGGTACGCTCCGTTACAGTTTCCAGCCGCCATTTTTTTGAAGCCGTATCCCAGTTAAAACTTTCGGCACGTAAATTATAGGTTAACTGGTTGCCATTAAAACGCTGCACAAAAAAACCATTGCCATTTTTTTGTATTGTATCATAACCCCTGATGCCGGCATAAGTATTGGAATCTATGCGGAAATATAATTTTTGTTTGTAGGTACTGTTGCCGTTGTTGTTTCCAAAATTGGGGTCAACATACCTTACCTGAAAATCGCCCCATATTTTATTTGCTTTCGGAACCACATACTGGTAACCTGCCCACAACATTCCGGTAAGCAATAAGCCGCCAATAATAAATGGCCTTAAAAACCTGTTGAAACTTACACCGCTGCTTAATATGGCAACAATCTCGGACCGGTTGGCCATTTTCGAAGTAAAAAATATTACTGAAATAAAAACAAACAGCGGAAAAAGCATCGCATCAATATGAGGAATAAAGCCAAGATAATAATCTGTAAAAATTTTCCAGGCACCCAGTTTCGATTTTACAAAGTCATCGGTTTTTTCGCTGATGTCAACAACAACTACAACTGCGGTAAATAATAAAAGGCAAAAGAAAAAAGTAGTGAGGTATTTTTTCAGTATGTACCAGTCAATTTTTTTTAACATGAAAGAAAGCATTTAGCTATTAGCCTTTAGCAGCGCAAATGTAACTGAAAAACCCTTGCCCTAAAAATGCACCCCGTAAAGCTTTGTGAAAGTTATCAAACTAAACCTCTAAACTTTCTAAACCCTGCTTCAAGCCAACAATCCCCTTCGCTGCAATCCATCCCGTCGTCCATGCATTTTGAAAATTAAAGCCGCCGGTAATGCCATCCACATCTATAATCTCTCCTGCAAAAAATAAACGAGGTACAATTTTACTTTGCATTGTATTCACATCTATTTCATTCAGTTTTATTCCACCGCTGGTTACAAATTCTTCTTTAAAAGTTGTTTTACCTTTTACTGCAAATTCGCAGGCACATAAATTTTTAATCAGTTTATTTTGTTCTTTGGCTGGCAAATCAGCCCAGCGTATTTCCAAATTAACTCCCGACAGTTGCAGTAAATATTCCCAAAGGCGTTGCGGCAATGCAAACGGATTTCGGTTACTTATTTTTTGTGTGGCAATTGCAAAACGAAGCTGCTGCATTTTTTCTCTTAAACTGTTTTCATTAAAAGATGGAATCCAGTTCACTAAAATTTTAAATTCATAATTCATAGCTGCCAAATCTCTTGCCCCCCATGCCGATAATTTTAAAATTGCCGGGCCGCTCATGCCCCAGTGTGTAATAAGCAGCGGCCCTTCTTCTTCTAATTTTGTACCGGCAATTTTTACTTTCACATTTTCAGCAACAACACCCATTAACGAAGTAACCGGATTGCCTGGCAAATTAAAAGTAAACAAAGAAGGAGCCGGCTCTTCAATACTGTGCCCCAGTTGCCGCAACCATTCAAACTGCGATGATTTTGGATAACCACCGCTTGCAATGCAGACGAAATCGGAGGTAAGAAGTCTGGGCACAGCCTCCTTTGTAAGGTCTGATAACTCTATTATAAACCTGCTCTCTTCCACTTCATCACTTCCATCATTCAACTTTAAACTTTCAACTTTAAACTTTAAACTCCTCACTTCTGCCCTCATCATCACCTCCACCCCATATTTATTCACTTCCTTCATCAAACAATCAATAATTGTCTGCGAAGAATTTGTTACCGGAAACATTCTTCCGTCGGCTTCTGTTTTCAACTCCACCCCTCTTGCAGCAAACCAGTCAACCGTATCATTGGTAAAAAAATGGTGAAATGCTTTTTTTAAAAATGAAGCACCACGTGGATATTTTTTTATCATCTCAGCAATGCTGAAGCAGGCATGCGTAACATTGCACCTTCCGCCGCCGCTAACTTTTACCTTGCTGAGCAGCTTATTGCTTTTTTCAATCAGTATAACTTCCAGCGCCGGGTTCATCCTTGCTGCATTGGCGGCGCAAAAAAAACCTGCAGCACCACCTCCAATTACAATCAACCTTTTTTTTGCCATGTAACCAATTTCGTATCTTCAAATGTAGAACATAATTTACTCAACAATTCCTTATGGCAGCCCCTCTTACAAAAAAGCAATTAAAAGAATTACCCGTTATTCATTACGAAGACATAAGAACCTTTCTTAAAACCGGTCATATTGTTTTTTGCAGTGGCAGTTATGCTTTTTCCGGCATCATTCAGCGACTTACCAAAAGCACCTGGAGCCATGTTGCCGTTGTTTATAAAGATGAAGAACTGGGCAGGGTAATGGTGCTGGAAGCAGAACCAAGTGTCGGCATCCGTTTAATTCCACTAACAAAATATTTGAAAGATTATAAAGGAACAAAGCGGCCATATAAGGGGCAGGTTGTGCTGGCAACCCTGAATATTCCGGTTGAAAAACAATACCTGAACAAAGGAATAAGTTTTGGCCTGGATGAACTGACAAGGCCCTACGATAATTTTGAAATTGTAAGAATAATGATGCGGATTTTATTTCACATCAGCAAAAGAGAAAGAAACCGCAATTATATATGCAGCGAACTGGTAAGGGATATTTTTGCCAAAGCCGGCGTTATCATGCAGTATAAAGACACTTACATCAGCCCCGATAATATCTGGCAGGATAAAAGAGTGGAAATGAAATACCGGGTTTTGTAATTCGTTCAATCAATCCTTCGTAATCTCAATTAAAAATAAGGAGGGCTTTTTAAAAATTGCATTGGCAATCCTGTCTGTAAGTTTCCACAATGCAAACGGAAAAAATGAAAGCAGGTTATATATCCTCAGTTTAATAAAATATTTATTCATAAACTTATCTGCCTGCCAGCTAATACCTTTTGCAGGAAGAAAAGAACCAAGATTTTTTTCGCTGAACGAATGAAGATGGGCGCTTTCAGGCGTGGGCCTGTTGCAATGCACACAAAGCTGGTATTTTATTTTTTCGTTGTAGGGAGTAAGCAAGATTAATTTTCCGCCGGGTTTTAAAACCTCCAGCAGCTTTTCAATAAACAATGCCGGGTCATAAACATGCTCTATCACTTCTGCCGCAATAATACAGTCAACCGATTCTTTTAGCAAAGGCAGATAAAAAACATCCGCTGTTATAGCTGCATGGTTTGCATGAGGATATTCTTTTAAAACCCTCACTGGGTTCGAAGTTGAGATATCCATAGACAAAACCTTTTTGCCCTGCTGCAAAAAATGCTTTGCCACCCAGCCGCTGCCGCAGCCCACATCCAGCAGCAGTTCATATTGCTTATCCACTTTACTTATAATTGCTTCACGGGACCGGCTTCTTTCATTCCTGGTGGCAGCGCTTTCATCTTCTTTAAAGTAATCAAAGTTTGCTGTGTCATTTTGATAATGCTCGGCATAATTAAATTCAGAATGAAACTGGTTGTGTAAATCTGTCTTCCTGCTTTGCTTAATATCAGGCAAAAGCACAGGCACATCTTCTTTAATGCTGTAAACGGTGCCAGAGTTTTTATTCTTCAACGTTGATTCACCGAGTAAAAATTCAAGCGCCGATTTATCAACAGGGTCCGCAATAACTTTTAGTAAAAAATCTTTCAGCATAATATGGGGCTTTCCTTAAATCTGGTTCTTTGTATAATTGACAGTTTTTAAAATTAAAGATTATATTTCTAATTTGTGACTGCCGAAGAAGGTGTACGCTTACAAAGAGACCTAAATACTATTAATCATTTTAGAAATAATCTCTTTTTAGAAACATTACTCTGTAAATACACCCGGTAAAAGAGCCTTCAGCTAAAAGAAGCAAAGCCTTCCGGCACACTTGCCCGGAATGAAGCCAAGCGGCTCCTGCGAGCCATAACAGCCACTGGAAGCATGGAAGTGGCGTGCGAGCCCCCACCAGAGGCTATGATGGCAGCATGCAATGCGAATCATAGCTCCTTAGAAAGAAACAGCTATACTCACTCATTTCATTAGTTCCTGGTTCTGCACTAAGCAAGTACATGCCATAGCTCTTGTCGAAGTATGAGCCATAGAGATATGTGCCTGTACGCAGTCGTAAGTGGGGAGCGCCGGCGAGCAAATAGACATTGGGAGCGGGTGTATGAAAAGAGATCGGCAGGGATGTGCATGGCTATGTCTTTTCAGGCACAGGAGCTACCCTCAGCAAAGGATGCTGAGTTGCAAAGACTATGACAAACTTGTGATAACAACCCGAAGGGCAAAAGAATATTACGATACCATCAAAGGCTATCTACAGGGTATCGTATGTTCTTTTGGTTTGGCGGAGGTTTTGCCGAAGTGTCATAAGTTGAGACCGATTTACCGGATTTTGGTAATTATCTCTTATGTCCTATTGTTATTTAAATTAAATATTTTGCTCAACTATTATTTTTAAATTAATAAATTACATTGTGAAGATTAAAACAACGATAGTAATAACAAAATAACTCCAGAATGCAACTTTCATTTTAGATTTACTATTGCTGCTCATTTCATTATATTTATCGGCAATTCTTAAATATTTTGCTCCTTTCAAAAAATAGAAGGCATTAGATATAAGTAAAATTGCAAAAGTAATTAATACAAGTCCTTTAAGATCTGAGGATTTAAGATAGTTTTTAGAAAGCATGATAAAAAATATAGATAAAAAATTACACCCCATTAATAGCGTGATTGCACATAATGCATAAATATGTGCAGAGTATCTTTCTCCCCAATTTTGATATGCTTTAAAAATGTAAGTAAAAGAAAATTTAAAAAAATTCATATTATAATATTTTAATTAATACATGAAGCAACTTGAACACATCCCTTCTGCTAAATGTGCTTCATACCATTGGGAGCCCTCAACTAGCTTATCATTAACCCCTGTCTCTTTCCCAATAAAATAAAGTGTGGACATGACCCATCCCCCACCAGGAACAAAAGCAACTAATCCAAACCCTAAATCTGCTGTTCTCTCTCCATTGAGCCCATTCTTCTTTATATCTGCTATAGTTAGCAACACCCCAACTGTGTTCAAAATTATTCCCCCACGTTTTAAAATCTCTAGAAGTTTAGTACTTCCAGCTACTTTGGCTAAGAAATTCGCTTTCTGGATATTAATTAGTTCTGAAGCTACGGAAGCATTACCTCTAAAGTTGAGTTTCCATGTATATAATTCACCCTTATACCAACCTTGAAATTTCCAACTTTCTAAAATCTTAAGTTCATTTTGCAACTGTCCAGAACGTGTATAAACATCGACAAAAAGGGATGAGTAACCAAGTGTGGTAGAAGAAGTTGTAATTACATCATCTGCAAAAGATTTTTTAGATTTATCCTTATTGCTGATTATAACTTCATCCAGCATTTTAGGTTTATCTATTGTTGAAGTTTCTTTATGTGTACTATCTGCTAGCCCTGTAGGGTCATTAATTGAAATTGGATTATTACTTGCAAAAGCATAAGGGCTAAGCCGCTGTTGGTGTTTCGCTCCAATCTTCCCGTCAATCTTCGCCATCGTTGTGTGTTATACACCAACGATGTATCAAATATAATACAATATCAATTTTATTAATCACTTTGTGAAAGCATCCCAAAATCGTCAATTCCTGTTACATAAAATTTTGCAGAGGAATAAAAGTACCGCTCTGGTAAATTGCACAGCCCGGCTTTTATAGGATTGTTATGAAGATATTCCAGCTTTTGTTCAAATACTTTAGAAGAACGCAATTCAATGGATAACGAGTTTCGTTCCCAGAACTGATAAGTTCTTATTCAATGTTGGTGTATAACACACAACATTGGCGGAGATGGGACCGGAGATTGATGGGAAGACCAACACGGGCTGAGGTAAATATTCAAGCGCCGATTTATCTACAGGGTCTGCAATAACTTTTATTAAAAAATCTTTCAGCATAAAGTATTCAGCTTAAAAACTGATTTATTAAAAGTATTGAATAATACTGATTGACCCCATGAAGTTTTTTGGAAGTATTAATAATCCGAACACAAATTCACATTTGCTTTTTCAGCAGCTTCTATTTCGGTAAAAGAAGATAAAATATCTGCCTTGCCTTTTTGTATGCAAACATTATGTTCGTAATGTGCCGATGGTTTTTTATCTGCAGTGCGTATGGTCCAGCCGTCATCATCATGAAATACATCTTTGGTGCCCATGTTAATCATTGGTTCAATGGCAATCACCATTCCTTCTTTCAGTTTGGCGCCGCTTCCACGCTTGCCGTAGTTGGGCACCTGTGGATCTTCGTGCAGTTGCCTGCCCAGCCCATGTCCCACCAGTTCTCTCACTACACCATAACCATGTTCTCTTTCAGTATAATGCTGTATGGCATAAGCAATATCGCCAACACGGTTGCCATGCACTGCTTTTTCAATTCCTTTATATAAAGATGCTTTTGTAACCCTCATCAGTTGCTTTACATCATCGCCAATATTACCAATGGCAAAAGTGTAAGCACTGTCGCCGTGAAAACCATTTTTAAAAACACCAAGGTCAACAGAAATAACATCGCCTTCTTTTAGAGCAACATTGGTAGGAAAACCATGCACCACTGCATCATTTACCGAAATGCAGGCAGTAAAAGGATAATCCCTGTAGCCTTTAAAAGATGGCAGCGCTTTGTTATCTAAAATAAATTGTTCGGCCACATTATTCAATTGCAAAGTAGTGACGCCGGGTTTGATAAGTTTAGCAACCTCAGCTAAAGTTTTACTAACCAGCAAACTGCTTTCACGTATCAGTTCTATTTCTGCCTTGCTTTTATAATGAATCATTTGTCCGCTTTAAAACAAACCCCAGCGTTTTTCGCCGGGGTTTAAATATTTTATTTAGTTCACGCTATTAAAATCCAACGGTCCGGTAATTATTAAATACCACCTGTAGTAACTGTTTGTCGTCCCTGAATTCTTCCGCTGCTCATCAATCCATCGTACTGGCGCATTAATAACTGTGTTTCTATCTGCTGCAAAGTGTCTAAAATTACACCCACCATAATTAATAAAGATGTTCCGCCAAAGAAGGTAGAGAAACCTTGTGACATACCAAACACCAATTGGAAAATTCCCGGAAGGATACCAACGAAAGCCAGCAATACAGCACCCGGTAAAGTAATCCTGTCCATGATGGTTCCAATATAATCTGCAGTAGGTTGCCCCGGTTTTACTCCCGGAATAAATCCGTTGTTACGTTTTAAATCATCGGCCATTTGCTTAGGGTTAAATATAAGTGCCGTGTATAAAAACGTAAATGCAATTACTGCCACCGAATACACAATCATATAACCAACATTGGTATGGTCAGTAAAATATTTTGTCCAGGAGGCTTGTCCGTTTAAAGAGAAAAGGGTTGGTAAAAAAAGTATTGCCTGTGCAAAGATGATGGGCATTACACCGGCAGCATTTACTTTTAAGGGTAAAAAATTTCTGGCACCGCCAAACTGCCTGTTGCCAACAATTTGTTTGGCATAGTTCACCGGCACTTTTCTGGTTCCCTGCACCAGCATAATCAATCCCATAATAACAGCAATCAGGAACACAATTTCAACCAGCATGATTAATAAACCACCGGCGCCCCTTGTTGTTCTTGCCGTCCACTCCTGTGCAAATGATTGTGGCAAACGGGCCAGGATACCAATCATGATAATGATAGAAGTACCGTTGCCTAATCCTTTATCAGTAATTTTTTCACCCAGCCACATTACAAACAATGTTCCTACGGTTAAAATAACTACTGTTGAAATCCAGAACATTTGTACACCGTAACCCTGTATCAATGCTTCAGCATTTGCCGGGCTTCTTAAATAACCAATATAAGCTGCTGCCTGAAAAGCAGTAACAATTACAGTAAGGTAACGTGTCCACTGGTTGATTTTCTTTCTGCCACTTTCGCCTTCTTTCTGAATCTTGGCCATTTGAGGAACAAGGATAGTCATCAGCTGCATAAAGATAGAAGCAGAAATGTAGGGCATGATACCCAATGCAAGAATGGAAGCTTTGGAAAACGCACCGCCAACAAAAGCATCCAGTAAGCCAAGCATACCACCGCTGGTACTGCTTTGCAGATTGGCAAGTTTATTAGGATCAATACCCGGTAAAACAATGTAAGAACCAATACGGTAAATAAACAACAGTAATAAAGTAAATGTTATTTTATTACGCAGTTCTTCAATGCTCCAGATATTTTTTAGTGTTTGAATGAATTTCTTCACGGCCTTAATTCGTTTTTAAATGTTTTTTGCAGAATCAAAAAACGCTTTCTGTAAAAGCGTTGCCAAATATCGTTAATTTATTTCACTATCTCTACTGTGCCGCCGGCTGCTTCAATAGCAGTTTTTGCTTTGGCGCTGATGGCATTTACTTTAAAAGAAAATTTTCCTTTCAGTTCGCCATTGCCCAGTATTTTTATCTTATCTGTCTGGCTGATTAAGTTGTTGATGTATAAATTCTGCAGATTGAATTCAGCAATGCTGTATTTTTCTGCCAGGTGGTCAATTTGTCCCAGGTTTAATACTTTGTATTCAACACGGTTGATGTTTTTAAACCCACGCTTAGGAACCCGGCGCTGAATTGGCATCTGTCCACCTTCATGAGCCATTTTACTTTTGTAACCTGCACGGCTTTGTCCGCCTTTGTTACCTTTTGTTGAGGTGCCACCTTTACCGCTTGCCTCACCACGGCCAATTCTTTTTTCTTTGTGTGTTGCGCCTTTTGCAGGCCTCAGTGTATGTAATTTCATTTTTTATTGATTTTGTACTTACGGGGAATCACCCCTCGCTTGTTATTTAATTTGATAATGTGCTGATTTGCAAATGTGCTGATTCTTTAAACTCTGATACTATGCATTTTCATTAGCAAATTATCGAATTAGCAGATTAGCTAATTGCTTAAGCCAGTTCCTCCACCTTAATCAAATGGCTCACTTTTTTTACCATGCCCAATATCTGTGGCGTTGCTTCCACTTCAACAGTAGCATTCATTTTTTGTAAACCCAAAGCCACCATTGTTCTTTTCTGGCGCTCCGGCCTGTCTATTACACTTTTTACCTGTGTTACTTTTAGCTTTTTCATACCTTAATTTGTTTAAGGTTCAAGGTTTAAGGTTTAAGGTTAGCGTATAATTACTTTGAACTTTAAACTTTAAACTTTAAACTTTCTTTATCCGTTAAATACTCTTTTCAAACTGATGTTTCTTGATTTGCTTACAGCAATGGGCTCTCTTAAAGTTGCCAGCGCTTTAAACGTTGCTTTTACCACGTTGTGCGGATTGGCAGAACCAAGAGATTTGGCCAATACGTCGGTAATGCCTGCAGCTTCAAGCACCGCTCTCATACTGCCTCCGGCAATTACACCAGTACCATGTGCAGCTGGCTTTATCAATACTTTTGCAGCACCTTCTTTTGCCAGTTGATCATGAGGAATGGTACCATGCATTACCGGAACTTTAATAAGGTTCTTTTTTGCATCTTCAATACCTTTTGTAATGGCTTCCTGTACTTCTTTTGCTTTTCCAAGCCCGTGTCCTACAACACCTGCTTCGTTGCCCACAACTACCAATGCAGAAAAACTAAAGGCACGTCCGCCCTTGGTTGTTTTTACCACACGGTTAATGGCAACAACTTTGTCTTTCAACTCAAGCTCGCCTGCCTTTACTCTGTTTAAAATTAATTTTGACATTTATATCGTTTTACGATTGATTAGTTTTTAATGCTGTTCATTTAAAATGCCGGTTAAATCTAAAATCGGCAATTAAAAAATCTAAAATTGCAATCCACCTTCTCTTGCACCTTCAGCTACTGCTTTCACACGACCATGATAAATATATCCACCACGGTCAAATACTACAGTTTTAATTCCAAGCTCACCAGCTTTACGGGCAATTGCAGCTCCAACCAGTTTGCTTTTTTCAATCTTGGCAGCTTTTTGCGCCTTGATATCTTTTTCTCTTGAAGATGCAGCAGCCAATGTGGTACCACTGGTATCATCAATTAACTGTGCATAGATATCCGTATTGCTTCTGAAAACACTTAAACGTGGTTTGGCAGATTCACCGCTTATCTTTTTACGGATGCGGTATTTTATTTTTACTCTTGCGCTACTTTTTGAATTCATGATCTTTATTTTTATTTCCTCCGATACTGCCGGAGATTTGTTACCCTAAACCCCTAAAGGAGCTTAAGAAAAAAAATATTCTTTGTCCTGTTCCCCCTTCAGGGGGCCAGGGGGTTTTTATTTACCTGCAGATTTACCAGCTTTTCTTCTCAACACTTCACCCGCAAACTTAACACCCTTACCCTTGTATGGTTCTGGCTTACGTAAGCTCCTGATCTTTGCACAAACCTGTCCTATCAACTGCTTATCTATACTTTCAAAACTG
>JANNAM010000010.1:0-4625 GCA_031384415.1 Bacteroidota bacterium | reverse complement strand
ATACCGCAGGGATACAGTTTTGAAGAGCTGCCAAAAAACACAACATTGTTTACACCGGATAATGGAGTTATCTTCAACCGCTTTATGCAGGCCGAAGACAATTTACTAAACGTAAGAATTACCATCGAATTCAAACGTAACTATTACCCTGCTGCTGACTATACTGCTTTTAAAGAGTTTTATAAAAAATTACTCAGCAACCTGAATGAGCAAATAGTAATTAAAAAGAAAAGCGCCCCATGATCAAACTGGTTTTTATACTTCCCATCTGCTGTATTGTCCTTCAATCCCAAGGTCAAATATCTTTTAATGTATCATCAATTCCTGAAGCGCTAAAAAAAAATGCACATTCAGTAATAAGAGAAGAAAAGATTGAATTGGATATCAAATCACCGGAGAAAGCTTATTACAAAGTTCATAATGTAACCACAATCCTGGATGAAAGAGGTAAGGATCAACTGACTTTTTACCTTAATACCAATAAGTTTATTTCTCTTGAATCAGTAGAATTAAAAGTATTTGATGCTGCCGGGAAGTATCTTGATAAATACACAAAAAAAGAACTATCCAGCCAGGTTACCGGCGAAGGCCTGGTGCCTGATGGGAAAGTTTATTTCACCAGGATACTGGCACCTGCTTACCCGGTAACACTTCAATCAGATTATGAACTTAAATACAATGGCATTTATTCGCTTCCAAAATACACAATCCAGCCTTATAACCAGGCAATAGAATCTGAAAATTTCTTTGTCAGAACTCTTATAGACAATGATATTCATTACATGGCGAAAAATACTGCAGCAGTGCCTGAAATAGCCACTGACGGTAAATATAAAACCTATAGCTGGTCGTTTAAAAATAAAGAAGCAGTGATTGCTGAAGAAGGCAGCGGAAATCAATCTGCCTATTTACCATCAATAATACTTACCCTCTCTAAATTCGAACTGGATGGTTATCCTGGTGGAATGAACAGCTGGAAGGAAATGGGATTATGGTATAATACACTGGTTAAATCTGACAATACATTGTCTGCACAATTTAAAAACGATATTTTAACGCTTACCAATGCAGGTAAAACAGAAAAAGAGAAAATAAAAATTATTTATACACACTTGCAAAAAAATTTCAGGTATGTAAGCATTCAGCTTGGCATTGGTGGGTTAAAACCCTTTTCAGCAGATTTTGTTCATACAAAAAAGTATGGCGATTGTAAGGCGCTTAGTAATTATATGCAGGCTTGCCTTGATGTGGTAAATATTAAAAGCTATTCCGCATGGGTTTATGGCAATACATACCCCAATAATATTGATCCCGGTTTTCCATGTGACCAGTTTAACCACCAAATTCTTTGTGTACCGCTTAATGGAGATACAACCTGGCTAGAATGTACAAGCAGCACCAATGATTTTGCTGTATTGGGAGGCTTCACAGAAAATCGCAGTGCACTGTTGCTCACAGAAAATGGAGGCATATTGGTAAAGACACCCAAAAGCAAAGCAAGTGATAATCTTTTCTATTGCAATTCAGTTGTGTCATTGTCAGATGATGGCTCTGGCAAGGCAATAGTTACACTTAAAAGCACCGGCGAATACAAACAGGATTTTGTGCATTATGTTTCCAATGAAAAAAAAGACGACCAGAAACAATTCTTAGTTGGTTATTTAGGTTTTACGCAGCCAGATGAATTTGAAATAACCAATGATAAAAATAATCCGCAGGCCGAAACTGAAATAAAAATGGGTATTGAAAAAATACCGGACTTTAGCGCAGGCAGCAAAATGTTTTTAAACCCTCGCATTTATAAACTATGGCGTTATTCATTGCCAAAAGCCGAAAACCGCACACAGGATTTTTATTTTGAACATCCGCTTATTAAAACTGATACTACAGTTTATCATTTGCCCGAAGGCTTCGGCATTGAAACATTGCCTAAGGCAAAAAATTTACAGTTTGAATATGGTAGTTTTATTAGTGATTACCGCTTTGATGAAAAGCAAAAAACAATTACAACAACTGCAAAACTTATCCTGAACGAATATAAAATTCCGGCAGCGAAGTTTGCCGCCGCTAAAAAATTCTTTGGTGATGTGTTGGCAGAATATGCTGAGAAGATTGTGATAAAGCGTCTATAAAACCTGGTACAGGCTTCCCCCCTTCTCAAACAAACGGTCAATCTTTTTTTCAGTTGCAATATCTTTTTCAAGTACAGGCGCATGATGTGGTTTTATCCTTGCATCAAAAACCAGCGGGCCATTGCAGCCCCAGTGTTTGTTCTGGGTAAATGAATCTATACCATTAATATCGTGGCTTGGATTGCAGCGGGTGAATGTTACCCATAAAAAATTATTCAGGTTTTCGGCAACAAATCCTGCATCATCGCAAATAATTATAAACGGTGTTGAATTTAATTGAGCAGAATAGTTTTTTAATTGTTCATTCAGCATTTCTATTTCCTTTACAGATTCTGCGTAATTGGTAAAAGCCTTTGTCTGCAAAGCAACAATGCCTGGCAAAATAAGTGTTGCATTTTCAAAACCATTTAGGCTTTTCAATTCATCCGGCACATTGGTTGAAAGTTGTCTTTGAATATCTCCATAAGCAGCCAGCACCACTTTGCTGCCGGTATTTAAGGAGGTTCCTGAATAATCTAATGTATCAATGGTAGTGTTGGTATAAAAATGAATGTCTCTTTTTAAATCAATCCGCTCTAAAACAAATTGCATGTATGCAGAAATATTTTTTGTATCAATGTTGGTTTCTTCACCGGCAGTTATAAACAAAAACTTTGCAAGGCTCAGCTGCCCTGTTCCCAAAATGCGGTTGGCAATCGTTAATATTTCTGCCGGTTGTTTGGCAGGCATATAAGGTGTGTAACGTTCGCTGCCGATGGCAAGTAACAAAGGATGCACACCGGCGGCATCCACAGCATTCACTTCTTTCAAACCCGGAATTTCCTGCTGCAAAGCATCGCCGGTTATTTCATGTATCAATTTTCCAAAGCTGGTATCCTCTTGTGGCGGACGGCCAACAACTGTAAACGGCCATATGGCATTTTTTCTTGCATAAACTTTATGCACTTTCATTACCGGGAAGGGGTGCTGCAAACTGTAATAACCTAAGTGGTCACCAAAAGGCCCTTCGGGTTTGTTATCATTTGGAAATACTTCACCGGTGATAACAAAATCAACATCGGTGCTGATGCAAAAAGCATCTTTGTAACAATACCGGAATCTTCTTCCTCCCAATACTCCGGCAAATGTCATTTCACTCATTCCCTCAGGCAAAGGCATTACGGCAGCCACGCTATGTGATGGCGGTCCGCCGACAAACACACTTACTTTTAAAGGCAACCCTTTTTTATTTGCTTTGGTTTGATGAACGCCAATGCCACGATGCAACTGGTAATGCAAACCAATCTCTTTGTTTAATTCATATTCATTTCCATCAAGCTGAATGCGGTACATGCCAAGATTTGCGTTCATAATACCGGGCTTGTCGGCATCTTCTGTGTAAACCTGCGGCAGTGTAACAAAAGCACCGCCATCTTTTGGCCAATGTGTTATCAATGGCAAATCTGTAATTTTTATTTCTTCAAATAAAACAGGTTTGCTCAGTGGATTTTTTAAAGGCAATGCTTTTAACCCCGCCATGGCGGGGCTAAAATTATTGATGGGATGTTTAATTGCTTTAATCGGGTCGGCTTTCAGCTCAATTAATTTTTGAACAGCGGCCAATGTATGCCGGAAGATGAATTTGCTTCTTTCAATAGTGCCAAATATGTTGGAAGTTGCCCTGTACTTTGTTCCTTTCACATTTTCAAACAGCAAGGCAGGGCCACCAGCTTCATGCACCCTTAAATGAATGGCTGCCATTTCCAGGTAAGGGTCCACTTCTTCTTTGATGCGGATGAGTTGCCCGTTCTTTTCCAGGTCCAGTAAACATGCTTCTAATGATGTGTATGCCATTCGTATTTATTTCTGCACAAAGGTAAAGCAGATGAAAGAGTATATTATTGCTTATTTCTTTCGGTTAAATACTCCAGCCACAAAATTTTATTATAAGCAGGGCTGTAAAAATAATAACAGAGATATGACCAGTGTAAAAAAATTTGCTTAAAAGGTGTGGGATATGGAAATGCTGCTCTTGCCTGGAAAAAAATAAATTTACCCTGGTTGCTTTTTTCAAAAGAAGCAATATCCGGAATATAAATTGGCGGCGGCTGATAACCCAGTCGAAACAATGAAGTACTTAGTATAATTTTATCCATCACTCCGTTTGTTTTGCCTAACTCTTTTTTTATATCAGCAATAAGTTGCGGTTTATAAGCTTCCAGTTGCGGAATTTTAAACCTGCCCATCAGCCTTGCAATATGGTACATCAACACCGAACGCTTAACATAGTATGGCGAAATATAAACCGGCGCTTTTATGTACTTTCTTTGCTGGAGCATTTGTGCAAGCAGTTTAATAGTGGCGCTGTCCTGTTTTACAAGTGGCAGTTTCCTGTCGAGCATAAAATAGAGCAGGTTACAATGCACTCCAAAATCAAAATCGGGCAGCATATTATAACCAAGATAAGTGCTGTAAGCAGCAATGGCTTTGTATTTGCGGTAAGTGCTGGTAATT